>CAMIWP010000187.1 GCA_946402475.1 uncultured Selenomonadaceae bacterium | reverse complement strand
CACGAAGAAAGAGATCAAAAAGGCATATTACCGTCTGGCGAAGGAATACCATCCCGATCATCACAAGAACGATGAGGCCGCAGTGGCGAAGTTCAAGGCGGTGGGGGAGGCGTATCGCGTCCTTTCCGACGACGGGGCACGGGCGGAATACGACAGGAAACTGGCGGAGGGACCCGCCCCGGCCAAGGGCAGCCCCCGGAGGCCGGCCGGCGGTCCGGTGCAAAGGCCGAAGCCCAGGGCGCCGGGGGCGTCTGCGGCAAACGTGGATTTTCAGAACATCACGGACAGCTTCGCCGCCTTTTACGGATTCGATCCGAAGAGCAAGCAAGTCACGGACGAAGGCAAGCTCGGCACTTATGTTCCAAAGGAACCCAAGAAGAACCCCTTGGATATGACGGACATGTTTGAGAGATTTATGGGCATCAAGAAATAGGAAGTGTCAGTATGTACCGAAAACATCTGTTAACTGCCGGCGTCGGCATCCTGGGGGTGCTGTTTTCCCTGGTGGCCGTTCAGAGCGATCTTCCGGAGAACATCAGATTCCTGCTGGGCATGGTGGGGGCAGCGGTCTTTCTGTGGTCTGCCCTGACCCTGTACTTCGAGTGGAAAGGCCGCCCCGCGTTCCCGAACGGGAAAGGACGCTCCTATTCCCGAGGGGCTTCGGGGGTGACCCAGATGGATCTGGTCAACGAGGAGGGGACGGTCATTGCTTCCTGGGATCTCTACCAGAAGACCAGCGCAGTGATCGGAAAGGATTTCAAGGAGAACCGGGTGGATATTGATCTGGGCCGAAGCGAGTACGCCGCATTGGTGGACGTGCATCACGCTGTCCTGAACTATGCGGACGGCTCTTGGTACGTCGAGGACCTGGGGAGCAAGAACGGCGTCATCGTGCAGAAGCTGGCAGACGGGAGAAAGTACAAGTTGAGCCCGGATCAGCCGTGCAGGCTCCAGAACGGAGACGTGCTCCTCATCGGGATGAGCCGGTTGAGGCTCCACTAACAGCATTGCGAATAGGGGGATATTCATGAGTGGTTTGATACGCTGCCAGAACGGGCACCTGTTCAGTTCCCGGCGCTATGGGACGGTCTGTCCCTATTGCAATATAGAAACGGCGACAACGGAAAAGAAGGAAGTGCCCCAGAGCGAGAACGAGGTGGACGAGATCCTGTTCATGCAGGCCATCCAGCCGGTCTGCGGGTGGATTGTCTGCATAGAGGGTCCCAGGCAGGGCAAGGATTACAAGATCCACGAAGGAAAGAATTTCGTCGGTCGGGCCGATGACATGGATATACAGATCCTCGGGGACAACAAGATCGCCAGAAGAAATCACGCAATCATCGTATACGATCCCAAGAAGCACGAGACCGTGCTCCTTCCCGGGGATTCCAACGGGCTCGTCTACCATAACGACAATGCGGTCTATGTGCCGGTGGTCCTCAGCGTTTACGATGTCATTGAGATCGGGGTGAGCAAGTTCCTGTTCATTCCCTTCTGCGGGGAGCATTTCCGGTGGGAGGACAACCCGGGGAGCGACAAGCCAGCCGTGGAGACCGCACTGGAGACGCAGAAGGCGCAGAGGGGATAGCCGCTATGTATGAGCAGATTTTGGGCGCCTTGGCCCTTGGGATCCTGGCGCTTCTCGTCCTGCGCTCCAGAGAGGGAGGAGATTTCCGTGGGAAGCTGCGGAACCCCATCGGCAGCTCCATGACCATCGGGGATCGGGAAGTTCAGCAGGATCACTTCGGAAGCGCTCTGGGGGATGAGGGTGTCATCATGGTACTGGCGGACGGCATGGGCCGCGGCCAGGGAGGAAAGATCGCGGCGCGCATCGCCGTGGATACCTTTTTGGATCTCTACCATGAGTATCAGGCATTTGACAAGCCCCAGTACTACTTTCGCCGGGCCTATCGGCTGGCGAACCACAAGATATTGAGCGTCATCGAGGAACGGCAGGGCAGGGCATCGGCAGCGGTGGCCTTGGTGCGGGACAACAAGCTCTATTACGCGCTGGTGGGGAGTGTGCAGATTGCCGTCTTTCGCAACGGCGACCTCATTCCCGTCAGCGAGGGACAGACCATTGATGTTTTGGCCCGTCATCGCTACGAGGAAGGACGCATCAGCAAGGAGCTGGCCGTCACCCTTTTGGAGCAGCAGAGATTGTACAATGTCCTGGGACAGGATGATTTTCACGACATCGAATTTTTCAGCAAGCCCCTCACCCTGTACCCGGGGGATGCGGTGGTCATGATGACGGACGGCGTGCCTCATGCCCTGAAATGGCAGGAGATCGAGGCCGCATTGAAAAAGGGCCCCTCGCCGGAGGAAATGGCCCGTCACGTCATCGAGGCCGTGAACCGGAGCACGGCGGAGGACAAGGACAACGCCAGCGTGATACTCTGCAAGAACTGATCCCACTCTATCGAAATCGAGGTATTCAACGTGAGAAAATCCAACAGCGAGTTCAAGACCGCCTTCGTGTCGGAAGCCGGCGGCGAGCTTGCGAACAACGATTACTTTGCCTATGTGGAGCTGGACGACTATGCGTGTTACGTCCTGGCCTCCGGCATCACGGATTTTCGATCCACAGAGGCAGCCAAGCTGGCGGTGGAGAACTTCATCCTGAGCTTCCAGGAAAAGCCGAGCATGGGCAAGACCACCCTGGCCCGGTACATGAGCGATACCAATGACAGGCTGCTGAATGCCGCCACGGCCAACGAGCGCCTGAAGGCATCCATTGTGGCGGTGGTGACGGATTACGAAAAGTTCCGTTACATCTCGGCCGGAAATGTGCGCATGAGGATGTACCGTCAAGGCCGTCTCCTTGATACATCCTCCGATATGTCCTTGGCAAAGGATCTCGTGGACCGGGGGGAGAGCGACACCCTCCTGGACCAGCACGAGGAGCGCCACAATCTCTATGCGTATCTGGGGAAGAAGGATGTCTTCCGCCCCTTTGTGTCTCCCAAAAGCCCGCTGAATGATGGGGATATCCTTGCGCTCTACACGGGGGGATACTGGGAGCATGTGGACGGGCAGGAGATCGACGAGATCTTCCACGAGGCGTCCAACGATCCCAAGGAATCCCTGGACAACCTGGAAGAGCTCCTGCTGTCCCGCCAGCCCCAAAACCTGAAAAGCTATACCTTTGCGGCGATTTTCGTGAACAAGGCCTACCGGGATCCGGAAAAGGAAGCGAGAAGGCGCCGGTATATCAAGATTGCAATCATTGTATTGATTATTTTGCTGATTGTCGGCCTGATTGCCTTTTTCCTGTATCACCGCCATCAGGAAAAGGTGGAGGATCTCGCGAAGACCGAGGAAGAGGCCATTGAGTTCATCAAGGCGGACAATTACCAGAGGGCTCAGGAGAGCTGCAAAAGCGCCATGGAGCAGGCCAAATCCCTCAGAAAGAGCGAGGACGAGGCGCGGATGCGGAGCTATCTCATGGTGGTGGACAGCATTCTCGCCGGGGATGAAGCGGTGAAGGCCAAGGATTACGCCACGGCGTACAACGCTTATGTGACGGCCCAGAACAATTCCAGGAGCGCGGA
>CAMIWP010000186.1 GCA_946402475.1 uncultured Selenomonadaceae bacterium | reverse complement strand
CACCGCTTTGCGGAAAAGATGCTTTCGAGGACGAAGATCTCCCTTCAGCCCACCGTTGCGACGGCGCTGAAAACCTTAGATCAGGGGCAGGCTGATGCGGCTCTCGTCGACACGCTCCAGCTCCAAATGGAGCGTCCCATCATTCCCTATCCGAACCTCGCTGTCATTCCCACGGCATCCCTCATCGTCCCCATCGTCATCGCCATTGCTCCCCACCAACCCGACCAGCTTTCTACCATCCTCGACAAGGCTATCCTGCGCCTTTCTCCCCATACCGTGGAGCAGATCATCCTACAGCACACTATGAAAGAAAAGCCAAATCTGACCTTCTCTCATCTCCTGTACTATTATCCCCTCCAGTGCGGCATCGCCCTCGGCATGCTCCTGCTCATCATCGCAATCTTCACGGCCTTCTACCATCACAACCGACAGATCCAACGGGAGCACAGGAAACTGGAGGAACGGAACCTTGTCCTTCTGGACGCCATCGAGTCCATTCAAATCGCCAACGATGCCCGCGACAGCTACAAGCTGATGGCAGAAACCGATCCCCTGACGGGACTTCTCAACAAGGAAGGAATCCGTCAAGAAGCCAAGCGACTCTTCGATAAGACTCTCCCGGAGGGACGCTGTCACGCCCTCCTCATCACGGATCTCGACCATTTCAAGGAAGCCAACGACATCGCAGGCCACCAGTTCGGCGATGACATCCTGCGGGAATATGCCTCCATGCTGAAAAATATCCTGCGTACCGGAGACAAAGCGGGACGCTTCGGCGGCGACGAATTCATCGTGCTGCTGGAGAACGTGCGACCCGAGGATGCGGCACGCATTGCTCGGCGCATCAACGAATCCACCCGGGAAATCTCGCATACGGAAAAACAGCCGACGGTCAGTGCCAGCATCGGCATCGCCCTCTTCCCGGAGCACGGCGAGAACTACGATACCCTCTTCCGCGCCGCCGACTACGCTCTCTACAATGTCAAAAAGGATGGCAGGAACAACTATGCCGTTGCCAGCAAAATCTGATTCCAAAGAGAACATTTATTCGATTTAGTGTCCTGCCTCGTTCCTATCCACAATAATTGTTCGATCTGCGGCCATCTGCGTCGTCATCGTCAGTCGCCATAGCCCGCTATGACTCCTTCCTCTTCCTAGCATCTAACCACATCTCGAACAATTATTTTTTATGTATCTGAACGAGGCATTACACTGTAGAAAAGGTCAGCCGAATCGCCTGTCGTGGGCACTGCGCCGCGCAATTGCCGCAACGAATGCATTCCGCAGAATCGGGAGATGCGACGGGATGGATTTCCATGGGACACGCCTTTTGGCAGCGACCGCAGGAGACGCAGGAATCCCGCTCCACCTGCAGACGATAGATGCTGAACCTGTTCATCAGGCCGTAAACAGCCCCCAAAGGACACAGCACCTTGCAGAAGAAGCGGGCAATCATCATGCACCCTAACAATGTCAGGAGCAGAACACCAAATTTCCAGGCAAACAAAACTCCCGCAGCCTGTCGCAACTCAGGATGCAGTAGGAGAAGGGGAATCCCCCCCTCCAAGGTTCCCGCCGGGCAGATGTATTCGCAGTAGGCAGGCGCGCCCATTCCCATGTAATCCGTCACCACAGCCGGAAGCAACAGGACGAACACCGCCAACAGAATGTATTTCAGATAAATCAGCGGCCTCCACGGCAGATTACGTTTTGGCAGCGGGCCTTTGTGCAACAGATCCTGCAACAATCCAAAAGGACAGAGAAAGCCGCACGCAGCCCTTCCCAGAATCAACCCCACAAGCATCAGCATGCCCATGACGTAGAAGCTGACGCCAAACTGCAAGGAGCCGGCTACTGCCTGCATCGCCCCGATGGGACAGGCCATAGTAGCCGCAGGGCAGGAATAACAATTGAGTCCCGGGCTGCAGAACTGTTTCCACGAACCCCGATACAATTTCCCCGTTGCGAGGTTCCCCATCTGGACATTCGTCAATCCAAAGGCAATCCATTGGATCAGACGACGCTTGACCCTCCATGACCATCCTCTCGTCATCAGCCGATCCCTATGCATTCCAAGCAAATGTTCACGGCTTTATGCAGAACCACAGGCACTTCATCCCTGCTCACACCGTAGACGACAGAGAGTATCCCGGTCAAGCCGATCAACCAGCGAAGCCTCCCTATCCTGCTCATTTCAGATAGCGCTCCACTGCCGCACGATAAGCCGCCACATCGGCGCCCACGATCGGCTCACCGATGACCTGCCCCTGAGAATCGACCAAAAAGGTCGTGGGAACCGCCTCCACGGAATCCAACCGTTTGAGCAATGCCTCGTCCGGATAGATATTCACGAAATCCGCATGGGCTTCCGATGTAATCTTCCGCGCCAAATCCAGATGCTTTGTGTCCTGTTCGCCCTCAACATCGCAGATCAGCCCGATGATCTGCGCATCCGTAGGCATCTCCTTCGCCCATGCCCCTAACTCTGGCATTTCTCCGATGCAGGGTGGGCAAAAAGTCCCCCACACGTTGACTACCGTAACCTTTTTCCGGGCAAAAATCTCCTGGGTCACCGCATTGCCCTTCAAATCTTTGGTGGCAAAGGCAGGAAATGCCTGTTGCGGCGAGGAAGATGCCTTCTCTGTCCCACATCCGACCAAAACCGCCATGGAAACCAGCAGCAAAAAGAACATCCCTGCATTTTGAAGAATATGTCTCATTTTCACACGCTCCTTTGTCATGCTCTGCAATGTTTGCTTCAGTATAGGTCATGAGAGCTCCTTCACGGGGCAATCCCTTTTCTCATGAGACCACACAGTTCTTTCCGCTGTGCTTCGCGGCATAGAGTTTCTCATCCAGCCTCTGATAGAAGGCGGTGTACTCCTCCTCGGGCAGGACCTCCGCCACGCCGAGGCTGGCCGTCACCTTGCGGTCCGGCAAAATGTCGAGGGATTCCATCCTCGCGCGGATCCGCTCCGCCACGGCGCAGGCCGTTTCCACATCGGCCCCGGGCAGAACGACGACAAACTCCTCCCCGCCCCAACGGCCGGCGGCATCGCTCTGGCGAATGCTCTCCCTGAGTACCTTGGCGGCATTCTGGAGGACGATGTCCCCAATTTCATGACCGTGGGTATCGTTGATGGACTTGAAATTGTCAAGATCCACCATGACAACGGAGATGGGCTGCCCCGCATCCCGCATGTCCTGAATGCTCATCTTGAGCCGCTTCTCGATCTCCCCCCGGTTGAAGATCTCCGTCAGCCGATCCTGGCAGGCCAGCATCATCAGCTTGCGATTGGCCCCCTCCAGTTCCTCCGCCGTCACCGTGATGAAGCAGGCCAGCCGCTGGGCCAGGGACATGCTTTCGTTCACTTCCTGTTGGTCCACCTGTCGGAGCTTTCTCGCCCCTTCCCTCAGCGCGCCTTCCCGGAATCCCACGGATACCAGCGTCATGTTGAGCATCTGGATATGTCCGCCCTCCCGGTCGATCTCCCCGTGGGTGTAGATGCCCGCCGTGGGAGCGATATCCTGGTAGCGGCACAGCTCATACCGCACCGCTCC
>CAMIWP010000185.1 GCA_946402475.1 uncultured Selenomonadaceae bacterium | reverse complement strand
GAGCCGGGTCTCACCATTCGGGAGGGCGGCATCATCAAGGACGGCTACGACCGGGAACTGGACGAATACCGGCGCATCGCCCATGACAGCAAGAGCATGTTGCAGGAAATCGAGGAACGGGAGAAGGAGGCCACGGGCATTCGCTCCCTGAAGGTGGGATACAACAAGGTTTTCGGCTATTACATCGAAGTGCGGCACAGCGGCGCGGATCTCGTGCCCGCCCGCTATGTCCGGAAGCAGACCTTGGCGAATGCCGAGCGGTACATCACGGAGGAACTCAAGGAATTTGAGACCAAGATCCTGGGAGCGCAGGAGAAGATTGTCAACATCGAGTATCGCCTTTTCACGGAGATCCGGGAGATCATCAAGGGAAGGCTCGGGAGCATCCAGCAGACGGCTCGGGAGATCGCCGTCGCAGATGTGCTGGCAGGTTTCGCGGAGGCAGCATGCGCTTATAATTATGTGCGTCCGGCTATCACGTTGAACGGGGAAATCCACATCAAGGACGGTCGTCACCCATTGGTGGAGCGGATCCTGACCAGGGATCTCTTCGTGCCCAACGACACGAGGCTCAATCATCGGGACTGTGAAATCATGCTCATCACCGGCCCGAACATGGCGGGGAAATCCACCTACATGAGGCAGGTGGCCCTTCTCACGCTCATGGCCCAGGCGGGAAGTTTCCTCCCCGCCCGGGAGGCATCGGTTTCCCCGGTGGATCGCATTTTCACCCGCATCGGCGCCAGCGACGATCTCGTGAGCGGCC
Organism: uncultured Selenomonadaceae bacterium; assembly: GCA_946402475.1. The sequence continues at coordinate 2,797 of CAMIWP010000185.1, read as the reverse complement.
AGAGCACCTTCATGGTGGAGATGAATGAGGTGGCACAGATCCTGAAATACGCCACCAAGGACAGCTTGGTCATCCTCGACGAGATCGGCAGGGGAACCAGCACCTATGACGGCATGAGCATCGCAAGGGCCGTCATCGAGCACATCGAGAAGAAAATCCACGCAAAGACCCTCTTTGCCACCCATTACCACGAACTGACGGATATGGAAGGGGAAAAGGTCCGGAACTTCTGCGTGGCCGTAAAGGAGCGGGGCACACAGGTGGCATTCCTTCGCCGCATCGTGGCGGGAAGCGCGGACAAGTCTTACGGCATCCATGTCGCGCGCTTGGCGGGTTTGCCGAAATCCGTGACCCAGAGAGCGGAGGCCATCTTGAAATCCCTGGAGGAGGAAGCGCCTTCCCCAAGGGCGGAGGGCGGGGAGAAAGCACCTTCGGAAGGAAGCGCGTCCCGGCAAAGGGAGCTCATGGGCTCTCTCTTCTCCTCGGGCATCAGCGAGGAACTTCTCGCCATGGATGTCATGTCCATGACGCCCCTGGAGGCCATGAACGAGCTCTTTCGATTGCAGACAAAGGCGAAGAAGGAGGCGGGAACATCGTGAGCATCATTCGCGTGTTGGATGACAGCACCATCAACAAGATCGCTGCGGGGGAAGTGGTGGAGCGCCCCGCCTCCGTCATCAAGGAGCTTGTGGAAAACTCCATGGATGCGGGAGCGAGCCAGGTTGAGGTGGAAATCATGGCGGGGGGAACCGGCTTCATGCGGGTGACCGACAACGGAAAGGGTATGAGTACGGAGGATGCGAGGCTTGCCATTCTTCGCCATGCCACCAGCAAGATACGGGAAGTTGGGGATCTCAGCAGGATCTCCACCATGGGATTTCGGGGGGAAGCCTTGCCCACCATCGCCTCGGTGTCCCGTTTCACCATGCTGACCCGGCAGGAAGGAAGCGAGCTGGGAACCCGGGTGGACATCCAAGGCGGCAAGGAGCCGGAGGTTCGCGAAACCGGATGCAATATCGGCACCACCGTCAAGGTGGAGGATCTTTTCTTCAATACGCCTGCCCGAAAGAAATTCTTGAAGACGAATCACACGGAGGGTGGGAAGATCAGCGACTTCATCGTGAAACTCGCCCTGTCCCGCCCCGACATCGCCTTTCGCTTCGTGAACAACAACAAGCTGGCCCTTGTGACCCCGGGGAACGGGAGCCTTTATGATGCCCTTCGGAGCATTTACGGGGGCACGGTGGCAGAAGCTCTCTTGGAACTCAAACTGGAAGACGAGGAGATTGGAATCACCGGCTACATCACAAAGCCCTCCATGCTGAAGAGCAGCCGCGGGTGGCAGACTTACATGGTCAACGGCCGTGTGATCCAGAACCGGGCCATTGCCAAGGCCGTGGACAATGCCTATCGTTCCCTCATCCCAAAGAGCGGGTTCCCCATGGCGGTCCTGTCCATCCGTGTGCCCCAGCGCACCGTGGATGTCAATGTGCATCCGCAGAAGACCGAGATGAAGTTTGAGGACGAGAGCCGCATCTTCAAGGCGGTATACAAATCCGTCCTGGATGCCATCCGCCCCGCGACGCCATCCCTTCAACAGGTTGCTGCCCCGGTGGAAAGGGCAGAGCGCCATTATACCATGGAGCCCATGCGCTTTGTACCGGCGTCGGCGCCCGCTCCGGCATCGGAGCCGGGAACGTCGGCGTCCTCGTCCCCTGCGGCTGCATCCCCTCCGAGGACTCCTTATGAGGCAGTACGGGGAAATTCTTCCGTGAGTTTTCGCGAGGCTCAGGAGCTTCTGCGTTCCGAGGTATCGCCGGAACCCTCGAAGCCCGGCGAGGATTCTTCCTATGAAGCCTATGACATCCGTCGCGGGACACCGGCGGGGGAGGGCGTCCGGGAAGAGGAAGCCTTCTCCCTTGAGGGAAATATGGTGCCCATCGGACAGGTGGACAAGTGCTACATCATCGCGCAGGATCTGAAGGGCCTGTACATCGTGGACCAGCATGCGGCCCACGAGAGGATTCTTTTCGACAAGCTGTCCGCCATGTCCGAAGGCATACCCTCCCAGCAGCTTTTGGTGCATCTCCTTCTGTCTTTCGATCCGGGGGAGGCGGAACTCATAGAGGAACACAGGGAACTCTTCGGGAGCCTCGGATTTTCACTGGAACCCAGCGGCCCGGCGGAATTTCGCCTCACGGAGATTCCCGCCGATATCCCCATGGGAGAGGCGGAGGAGGTCATTCGGGAGATCCTGGTGAACCTCAGGGATATGCACCGAGTCACGGCCAGGGACATTCGTCAGCAAGTGCTGGCCACCACGGCCTGCCGAGCTGCCATCAAGGCGGGGGATGAGCTCAACCTGCGCCAGATGCAGATCGTTCTGGAGGAGCTTTCCGCCACGGCCTATCCCTACACCTGTCCCCACGGAAGACCCACAATCCTGAAATTTTCCAGCGACGAGCTGGCGAAGATGTTCAAGCGCACAGGATTCTAAGGAATTCCCATGCCTCTGACGAGGCACCACGATAAATGAAACGGGCATGTAACAAGATATCGTAATGTCGTGGTACAATGGGATTATACGGCTGAAGTTGATTATTGTTTGGGTCGATAGCCCGATAAGGAATTTGACCTGGTTTCTCTCATTTGCACCACCACCTGTCCAGCCGCTAGGCAGAAGGACGCACAATAAAGGCGTTTTGTTCCAAGTGAGCGAGATGCATTTCTTTTATATTGTTCCTTCTTGTTGTTTCTTTTGCAGGGACAAAAAAGATACGCGCGGTGGCGTGTACAT
>CAMIWP010000184.1 GCA_946402475.1 uncultured Selenomonadaceae bacterium | reverse complement strand
GACCCGCTTCAGGTTCTTCCTCACGCGATCATCGTCCCAAGCATCCATCTTCTCCATGTGCAGACGATGGACGCCAATCTCCAGAGAGCGCAGAGCCTTCAGGATGGCTCCCTCGAAATTCCGATCGATGGACATGACCTCTCCTGTTGCCTTCATCTGGGTGCCGAGGGTATGATCCGCGTAAATGAACTTGTCAAAGGGCCACCGGGGAAACTTCACGACGCAGTAATCCAGGGCAGGCTCGAAGCAAGCCTTGGTCTTTTGCGTCACCGCGTTGGTAATTTCATCCAGAGAATAGCCGATGGCGATCTTCGCGGAAACCTTGGCGATGGGATAGCCCGTCGCCTTGGAAGCCAGAGCCGAAGATCGGCTCACCCTCGGATTGACCTCGATGACGTAATACTTGCTGCTGTTGGGATCCAATGCGTACTGGGCGTTGCAACCGCCCTCGATGCCAAGCTCCCGGATGATGCGAAGGCTCGCGCTCCGAAGCATCTGATACTCATGATCGGTAAGGGTCTGGGATGGCGCCACCACGATGCTGTCACCGGTATGGACTCCCACCGGATCGAAATTCTCCATGTTGCAGACGGTGATGCAGTTGTCCTTGCCGTCCCGCATGACCTCGTACTCGATTTCCTTCCAGCCCGCCACGCTGCGCTCGATGAGGACCTGGCCGATCATGCTGTACTTGAGCCCCTTGATGACGATCTCGATGAGCTCCTCCTCATTCTCCGCGATGCCGCCTCCGGTCCCCCCCATGGTATAGGCGGGTCGCACGATGATGGGATACCCGATCTCGTTGGCAAAGGCCACTGCGGAGGGCACGTCCTCCACAATGGTGCTTTCCGGGATGGGCTCCCCCAACTTCTGCATGGTTTCCTTGAAGCGCTCCCGATCCTCTGCCTTCTCGATGGCCTCCAACGAGGTTCCCAGAAGCTCCACGCGGTATTTCTCAAGGATTCCCTTTTCCGCCAGCTGCACGGCAAGGTTCAGTCCCGCCTGTCCGCCCAATGTGGCCAAAAGCCCGTCGGGACGCTCCTTGGAAATGATCTCCTCCATGAATTCCACCGTCAGAGGCTCGATGTAGACCCTGTCGGCGATGTGGGTATCCGTCATGATGGTGGCGGGGTTGCTGTTCACCAGAACGACCTCAAGGCCTTCCTCCTTCAGTGCGCGGCAAGCCTGCGACCCCGCATAGTCAAACTCCGCCGCCTGTCCGATGATGATGGGGCCTGAACCAATCACGATGACTTTTTCCAGATTTTCCTTCTTCGGCACGGATCATTCCCCCTTCAACATTTCCCAAAACTCGTCAAACAGGTACATGTTGTCATCCGGACCCGGCGACGCCTCCGGGTGATATTGGACGGAAAAGACGGGGAGCTCTCTGTGGCGCAAGCCCTCCACCGTGCCGTCGTTGACGGAGATATGGGTGATCTCCAAGGGAAGGTTTTCCAGGGATCTCTCATCCACGGCATAGCCATGGTTTTGAGAGGAAATGTGGACCCGCCCCGATCTCAGATTCTTCACCGGCTGATTGGAGCCCCTGTGTCCGAACTTGAGCTTGTAGGTATTCGCGCCAAAGGCCAAGGCAAGGAGCTGATGTCCCAGGCAGATGCCGAACATCGGCTTTTTGCCCAAGAGCTTTTTCCCCTCCTCCACCGCCTCCGTCACGTCCTTCGGGTCTCCCGGCCCATTGGAAAGGAAGATGCCGTCGGGCTTCAGAGAAAGAATCTCCTCCGCCTTCGTCCAAGCCGGGACCACCGTGAGCCTACAGCCCAATTTGTGCAGAGAATCCAGGATATTCCGCTTTACGCCGAAATCCATGCAGACCACATGAGGGGCATGCTCCCCCTCGGCCTCGATCACATAGGATTCCGGCGTCGTGACCTCCTGCACCACATCCCTCTTGATGGGAACGGCAAAAAGCTCGTCGATCTCCGTTTTTTCCGCGGGATCCGCCACGATGACGCCCTTCATGGTTCCCGCAGAGCGAATCTTCCTCGTCACGGCACGGGTATCCACCCCGTAAAGGCAGGGAATCCCCTGCTCTGTGAGAAACTCCGCCAAGGATGTCTCATAATGCCAATTGCTGCCTCTCTCGCAGAGTTCCCCTATGACGAATCCGTTCACAAAAGACTTGCGGGACTGCATGAACACATCCGCCATGCCGTAATTTCCCACCATGGGATAGGTGAGGGTGACGATCTGGCGGCAATAGGAGGGATCCGTGAGAATCTCCTGATAGCCTGTCATGCCCGTATTGAAGACCACCTCCCCCGTGGCTTTGAGGTTGTTCTGCAGGGTTCCGTAAAACTCGCTGCCGTCTTCCAAGATCAATTTGCCTCTCAAGATGACACCTCCGCTCAACCTAAGACTTTGCCGTCCCGCATGACGATTCGGCCCTCCACCATGGTCATGACTGCCTTTCCCTTGAGATTCCGTCCCTCAAAGGGAGAATGGCTCCCCTTTGTGTAGAACTTCCCGGCATCCACCTTCCACGCAAGGTCCGTATCTATGACCGTGACATCCGCCGGCATGCCCGTCTCCAGACTTCCTCCCCGCAGACCGAAGATTCGCGCGGGGCCGTAGGTCATTTTCTCGAGCAGGCAGGGCAATGTCACCTTGCCCGCATGGTAGAGATCCGTGAGGAGGACGCCCAGTGCGGTTTCCAGCCCCGGAAAACCACTGGGGGCATAGATGTATTCCCGATCCTTTTCCTCCGATGCGTGGGGGGAATGATCCGTCACGATCATGTCGATGGTCCCGTCCCGGAGACCCTCCAGCAGAGCTTCCGTATCAGCCTTTGTGCGGAGCGGAGGATTGATCTTCGTGGAAGTATCCGCGAAGTCCACCAAGTCCTCCGTCATGGTCAAATGCTGGGGCGTGACCTCCGCCGAGACCTTCACGCCCCGTGCCTTCGCCTGACGAACGAAGTCCACGGCCCGTCCCGAGCTCATGTGGGCCACGTGGACCTTGGCATCGGCGTATTCCGCCAGCAGGATGTCCCGCATGACGGCAATATCCTCCGCCACACGGGGACGACCCTTCATCCCCAGCATGGCGCTCCTGTGGCCCTCGTTCATAACCCCCTCTTCCACCAGGCTCGTCTCTTCATCGTGATTGATGATGATCTTGTCAAAGGCGCGCAGATAGTCCAGTCCGTTCAAAAGCAGCTTTGCCGAGTCCACGAAATGCCCGTCGTCGGAAAAGGCCACGGCTCCCGCTTCCGCCATATCCCCGACCTCCGCCAGTTCCTCTCCCCTCTGCCCTTTGGAAAGGGCCCCGATGATCTCGATGCGGACAAGTCCGGCCTCCTTTGCCCGCTGCCGAAGGGAACGAACCATGGCGGCGGTATCCACCACGGGTTTCGTGTTCGGCATGGTGGCCACCGTCGTGTACCCCCCCGCGGCAGCTGCGCGGGAGCCGGAGGAAAAATCCTCCTTTGCCTCCTGTCCCGGTTCCCGAAGATGTACGTGCATGTCGATGAGACCCGGCGCCACGATCTTCTCGGTCACATCCAGCACCTCCGCCCCCTCGCCCGGAACGGACTTCCCTATCTCGACGATCTTCCCCGCCTCTATGAGAAGGTCAAGGCAA
>CAMIWP010000183.1 GCA_946402475.1 uncultured Selenomonadaceae bacterium | reverse complement strand
GTGGGTCACGATGATCATGGTACGCCCCTGTTTCGCCAGCATGCGGATCACCGCCAGCACCTCCCCCACCATGGTGGGATCCAGCGCGCTGGTGGGCTCGTCAAGGAGCAACACCTTTGGATCCATCATGAGGGCGCGGCAGATCGCAATACGCTGCTGCTGTCCTCCCGACAAGACATGGGGGAATGACTTGGATTTGGCGGCAAGTCCCACTTCCCGCAAGAGGCCCATGGCTCTCTCCTCCGCCTCCTCCCGCTTCATTCCCAGAAGCTCGGTGGGAGCAAGGCAGAGATTGTCCATGACACTCCGATGGGAAAAAAGGCAGAATTTTTGGAACACCATGCCCATCCGCCGACGGATCTCGTCCACCTTCGCTCCTTTGGCAGTGATCTCCCTGCCGGCTACGACAACACTTCCCCCGTCCGGACGCTCCAAAAGGTTCAAAGAGCGCAGAAAGACGCTCTTGCCGCAACCGGAGGCGCCGATGATAGCGATGCACTCCCCTTCCCGAACGCTCAAATCCATGGAGTTCAACACCGTCAGGTCTCCGAAGGATTTCGTGAGCCCCCGCACTTCCAAAATGCCCATCAGACCCCCTCCTTCTTGTCCCGTCGGGAGAAATAAGCAAAGATGCCGTAGACGCAATAAGACATGGCAAGGTAGGTGACCATGCCGCCCAGAATCGTGATCATGGGCTGCATGGTGCGGGATGCCGTATGATAGACCACCTGCGTCAGATCCTTGATGGTGATATAGCCCACCACGCTGGTCCACTGGATGAGGTTCACGATGATGGATTGATATACCGGGCGAGCAATGCGGACAATCTGCGGAAATGTCACCAGACGGAATGCCTGCCATTTGGAAAAGCCCAGGGATCGCGCTGCCTCTACCTCCCCGTAGTCCACTGCCGAAATCGCCGCCCGAATCAGCTCCGCCACATGGGCCGAGGTATGCAGGGAAAAGGCGATCACCGCCACGGTGACGGAGGATAAGCCGCTCTCCGCCAGCATTCCGTAAAAGAGCAACATGAGGAGCATCAGCACGGGAGAGCCGCGCAGGACAGAAATGTAAACCTTCGCTCCGAGACAGAACAATTTACGGCGGCTCATACGGAAAAGACAAAGGATCGCACCCAAGAGCGTCCCGAGGAAAAGGGACAGAAGAGATATCTCGACGGTCACCAAGATACCCTTGCCAAACGTAAGCCACGCCCCATCTGCAAAAAAAATGCGATGAATCAGCGTGAGTTCCTCCATAACGAATTCTCCCTTCGGGAATTGCCCGCAGTCATCTCAAATCTCATTTCTTCTTTCCTACGCGTGCAATTTCATCCTGGTAATAGGGGACGGTCAGCTCCACGCCCTCCGGCTTGTCGATGTCCGCAGGCACTTTGGAATCTCCCGTCGGCAAAGTCACCCAGAAGACCACGTCCACTTTCCTGGAAGAGAGCGCCGACGCTCTTGCTCCGCTGTCCACCTGCACGATCTCCACATTTCTGCCGAGGCGTCTGCCGATTTCCGCGAGAACTGCCGTATTGAACCCTGCAGCCTTACCGTCTGCCAAAACGAGGTCAAGGGGCGGCAGATCGCCGGTCACGGCAATCTTCAACACGGCCCCCGCAGTCTCCGGCATGGGGACGGTAGGCGGTTCTTCGTCCTTCTTCAAATCAGTGATGTAGGTCTTGACGAACTTCTCCAGCGTTCCGTCCCCTTTCATTTCCCCGATGGCCTTGTTAAGCCCCTCCAGGAGTTCCTTGTCCTCCTTGCGGACAGCGCAACAGAAAGAATCCGACAGCTTCATGCCCTGATAATCAAGCAGCTGGAACTTATCGTTCCGATCGATCAGGTAGCGGGCGGAACTTTTGTACAGACTCATTTCCTGTATGTTGCCAGAATCCAATCCCATCTGCATGGCAGTCAACTTGTCATAATAAACATAGACAACGGAGAACTTGCTCGTCCAAGTCTCATCCACCCTTTTCATGATGTCATTGAACTTTTCCTCGCTGGCATTCAGATGGGCGAGAGTCCCCACCTTGGCGCGATTCTCCGTTTCCAGATCCTGCGCCCGGTTCCCGCCGCATCCGGCAAGGACAGCGCCGCCCAAGAGAGCCACGAGAAGCATCGCTGTCATTTTTTTCAGTTGCATGGCTTATTCCTCCGTAATCAAATCATCCTCCAACGTTTCTCACATCGTTACCTCGCTCCATGATGGGATTTTTGCCAGGCAGCAATGCGGAGGGCTACGTTTTCCTGCAGATTTCGATAAAAAAACTGATAGTCGTAGATGTGGTACACGCCCCGAGGGTAATCGGAAAGACGCGGCGGGTAGTCCTCCGGGGTTACATCCGTTACCTTCAGCGTACCACGCCTACGGTCAAGATAGGCACCGGTCAAAGCGGGAATCTCTCGCTTGATTTCGCCATCATAACCCGTAAAGCAGGCGCCAAGGTTTAGGATTTTATCGGCTACGGCATGATCCGTGCGCCATGAGAGGGGGTTGATGGAGATGGATGTTACCCCCGCCGGAACAATCGGGGAATCTGTCACATCCTCGGCCTCGGTATTGAAGGAAATGATGACTCCCGTGTCATCCTTGTGCTTCGCTGGAGCCAGGTGCGGATACTCCAAAATATCCTCCGGCGTGAGGATCCAACCAGGGCAGTACGCCGCCACCAAAAAGGTCTGCACATCCTCCCGTCCACCAAACTCCTTCAGCAATTGCAGAATATGGTTGCTGCCTTGGGAAAATCCCGCCAAAAGGAAGGGACGACCTGCTCCCTCATGCTCCAAATAGAAGAGGAAAGCCTCTCGCACATCCCGGTAGGCGAGGTTCACGCAACTTTCCCGCCTTTCTTTGGAAAGCCGGTGAGTGGCAAACCCTGCCATACGATAATAGGGCGCGAAGAATCTGGCGCAACGGTCATATATGCCCTTTTCCATGTTGGTGGCACCGAGGAATTTCCGCCGAGTTTCCCCGTCAGCCAAGTCCATATTGCAATGATCCTCATCGCCCCGGAACACCGTGGGACAGACGAAGAACACATCCACTGCCTTGCCGATGGCATCCTGTTCGAAATACGCCCAATTTTCCTCACACCCGTAATCCACGGGTTCGTCAGCAGGCATCCCTGCATGGCAAACACCGTGTCCGATGAGAAAAGCCGCCAGCAGAAAAAACAAGAGAACCGGAAAAACCCGGGCGGATCTTGCTCCCCTTCTGACACGGGTTTCAGCATAGTTACATGACCAAGGCTCGTCTTTCAGGCTACAAGGGTACAACGGAAACACCTCCTGTATGATATTTCGCCATAATCACCGGGAAATCCTCTTTTTGTCCTCGTATAGACACGAATGGCATTTTGCACCCGTGTATCGGCATATGACTTATATTATCTATTATAACGAGTAGAAGATGTCCCCCATCCTCTACAGGTGGGGGACATCTTCTACTCGTTATAGATATATCACTCGGAACATCCGCCGGATGAAACGCCTCCGCAGGGATTTCTCCCCTTGGAGGCTACGCTCATATCCCTTCGATAAGTCATTTCCCGCTGCTCTGGTTCTGCTGCCCGTGTTGGGGCCCATCGGGGGGCGGCAGCGG
>CAMIWP010000182.1 GCA_946402475.1 uncultured Selenomonadaceae bacterium | reverse complement strand
CCGGGGTGTTTTCTCCCGCAGAGGGAATGTCCCCCGTCAGCTTTCCCCGGATCCGCACCTTCTTCTGATGCTTGCCGCAAATCTGGAGAAGGGCCCGCTCTATGACGGGATCCAATTCCTCAATGCAGAGTACCTCATCCAGCCCCTCCAGGAAGCGAAGGGCCAGTTCCTCCGGGAAGGGAAAGGGCGTCGCCACCTTCAAGAGGCGGACACGGCTCTCCTCCATGGCATCCAATGCGTACGCATAGCTGATGCCGTGAGAGGCGATGCCCTTTCGGGAGGATTTCCCCCCGTGAAGCCCCTCCGCTTCCGTCACGGAGTTCCCATGATAATTCGAGAGGACCGCCGTCAATTCCCTGTTCCGCTTTTCCATCAGGCCGTGGTTCTTCAGGGACAGTTTGGGAAAGATCACCCAGCGGGAGGGATCCTTCACAAAGCCCTCCGCCGACCTTTCCCGATACTCTTCCGCCTCCTTCACGTCGATGGATTCGTAGCCGTGATCCACCCGTGTGGTGCAGCGAAAGAACACCGGGGTACGGTACTTCTCGGAGAAGTCAAAGGCTTCCTGCACCATCTCATAGGCCTCCCCCACAGAGGAAGGATCGAAGACCGGAATCTTCGCGAACATGGCAAAGGTGCGCGTATCCTGCTCCGTCTGGGAGGAGATGGGGCCGGGATCATCCGCCACCATCACCACCATGCCCCCCTTGACACCGATGTACGCCAGGCTCATCAAGGGATCGGAAGCCACGTTGAGCCCCACCTGCTTCATGGTGACCATGGCCCTCGCGCCGCAGTATGCCGCCCCGGCGGCCACCTCCATGGCCGCCTTCTCGTTGACGGACCACTCCACATAGATGTCCCCGGGATTGCGCTTCGCCACGGTCTCCAGAACCTCCGTGGAGGGGGTCCCCGGGTATCCGGCCACCAGTTTTACCCCTGCGGCCACGGCTCCCAGGGCAATCGCCTCATTTCCCATCAAAAATTCCTTGTGCATTCTGCTCTCCTATCGTCGAAAAAAATATCACGATCCAACACCAAAAACTGCCGCACGCCTCATCGACGTGCAGCAGTCGGAAGGAACCGGTTCAAAGAACGGCGTGCGCCATGATGTATCCCACCACGCAACCGGATCCCACGCCGATGAGTCCCGGTATCATGAAGCTGTGGTTCAGGATGTACTTACCGATCCGCGTGGTCCCCGAGCGGTCAAATCCGATGCAGGCCAGATCCGAGGGATAGGTCGGCAGGAAGAAGTAACCGTAGCACGCGGAGATGAAGGACAGGATCAGGACGGGATCCATGCCCACGTTGAGCGCCATGGGAACCACGATGGCAATGGCCGCTCCCTGGGAGTTCACCAGTTTCGAGGTCAGGAAGGCGAGAAGGGCATAGGCCCAAGGATATGCCTGCACCGCATTTCCCAGGAATTCCTTCAGGAATGCCATGTGGGCACCGAAGAAGGTATCCGCCATCCAGGCAACGCCATAAACGGAAACCAAGGCCACGACGCCGGAACGGAAGACCTGGCTGTTGCCCACGTCCTTTGCCTTCACCTTACAGGTCAACAGGATCATGGCCGCCACAAAGAGCATGACCATCTGGATGACGAGCACCATGGAAATGGGCTTCATCACCCCTTTCCCGTTGTCGAAATGGGGCAGCAAGTCCGGGAAATTCCCGAGGATCGCAATGACGACAATGCCCGCCAGGAAGATGTACATGGCGCGATAGTACTCCCTCGGAAGCTCCTTGCCGAGAAGGCTCTCCGTGTCGCCGTACACATAGGCCTTGTTCTCCGGATCCTTGATGAACTCCTGGAAGCGGGGATCCTCGGAGAGATCCTTGCCCCGCCGATAGCTCCACAGGGCTGCGCAGAACACGCCCAACCCCGTTGCGGGAATGGACACCATGAGCACCTGAAGAAGGGAGTAATGGCTTCCGGCAGCCGCCAGGAACGCCACGACGGAAACCACGGCCACGGATGCAGGAGACGCGCAGATGCCCATCTGAGAGGCCACCGACGCCACCGCCATGGGGCGCTCGGGACGGATGTTCTGCTTGATGGCGATGTCATAGATGATGGGGAAGAGGGTGTACACCGCATGACCGGTCCCGCAGAGAATGGTCAGGAACCAAGTGGTCATGGGCGCAAAAATCGTGATGTGCTTCGGATTGCTCCGCAGGAACTTCTCGGCGTACTTGAGCATGACCGTCAGCCCGCCGGAGGTCTGGAGGAAACCCGCGCAGGTAACCACCGCCATGATGATGAGCATGACATCAATAGGCGGCCTTCCTGGCTTGTAGCCGAAGCCGAAGGTGAAAATGACGAGGCCGATGCCGCTGATGACGGCCAGGCCGATGCCCCCGTGCCGGACGCCGATGACCAAGCACGTCAGCAGGACAACAAAACCTAACAGCATTTCCATAAAGACTCTCCCTTCCCTCTGCGAACACATGAAATAATGCCCAACTTATTCCGTATTCCATTAATTCGACAGAGGCTCCCGATTTCCTTCCCTCCCGCGCAAAAAATTACCCGCCCAGATAGGCTTTTCTGACATCCTCGCTGGCGGCGAGCTTCTCCCCGTCCCCGGACAGGGTAATCCTGCCCGTCTCCAGCACATAGGCCCTGTCGGCGATGGAAAGGGCCATGTTCGCGTTCTGTTCCACCAGGAGGATCGTGGTGCCCGCCCGGTTGATGTCCTCAATGATGGAGAAGATCTCCCGGATGAGAAGCGGCGCAAGTCCCATGGACGGCTCGTCCAGCAGGAGCAGCTTGGGACGGCTCATGAGGGCCCGCCCCATGGCAAGCATCTGCTGTTCCCCTCCCGACAGGGTTCCCGCCAGCTGGTCCTTTCGCTCCTCCAGGCGGGGGAACCGCCGGAATACCATCTCCATATCCTCACGGATGCCGTCGGCATCCTTTCGGATGAAGGCTCCCATCTCCAGATTCTCCAGCACGGACATCTCCGCGAAGATGCGCCTGCCCTCCGGCACCTGGGAAATGCCCTCCCGCACGATCTCGTGGGCGGCCTTTCCCGCGATGTCCTTGCCGAGAAAGGAAATCTTCCCCGATTTCGGCTTCAGAAGCCCCGACACGGTGCGCAGTGTCGTGGACTTTCCCGCGCCGTTCGCGCCGATGAGGGTGACGATCTCCCCTTCCCGGACCTCCAGGCTGATGCCCTTGATGGCGTGGATGGCGCCGTAGTATACATGGATGTTGTCGATCTTCAGCATGGTTCCCATGGTCACGCCTCCTCGCCGAGATACGCCCGGATGACCTCCGGGTCTTCCTTGATCTCCTCGGGACGGCCGCTGGCGATGATCGTCCCGTACTCCAGCACGTAGATGCGCTCACAGATGCCCATGACCAGATTCATATCGTGCTCGATGAGAAGCACGGTGAGACCGAATTCCTTGCGGATCCAGCGGATCATGTCCATGAGCTCCTTGGTCTCCTGGGGATTCATGCCCGCCGCCGGCTCGTCCAAGAGCAGAAGCTTCGGCTTCGCCGCCAGGGCCCTGGCGATCTCCAACCGCCGCTGCGCCCCGTAGGGGAGGTTTTTCGCCATCTCCCCCGCCTTATCCTCCAGCTTGAAGATGGATAGGAGCCTCATG
>CAMIWP010000181.1 GCA_946402475.1 uncultured Selenomonadaceae bacterium | reverse complement strand
AGCGAAAGAAACGCAAAAGAGGTTGTGAAAGCATGAAAAATTCCTTGCCCATAAGACATCTCCTTCTGGCAGATGTGTGCCTTGCCGCCGTGATGTCTGCCTATTGGCTCAGGACAGGGATCTCACAGATCGCCGCATTAGCCGTGTTCATGTCAATTTTCTTCGCGGGATGCCCCCTGCCCTATTTTCTATCCGCAGGAATCCCCATCTTCCGCGCCGCAAGGATCGCGGAAAAGCGCGAGATTCATCTGAAATCTCCAAAGGCCTTGCGAGAACTGCAATACATTGACACTTTGGTACTGAATAAAAACGGAACCCTGACAGAGGGAAAGCCTTACATTTCCGATATCGTGCCGGAGGGCATGTCTCAGTCGTCTCTTCTCGCCATGGCGGCGGCCGCCGAACGGGATGCCACCCATCCAATCGGAAAGGCCCTCTTTCATGCGGCTCTCTCTCGCAACCTTCGCCTGCAACAGTCAACCATGTCCAACGAGATCACCGGCTGCGGTGTCGAGGCCATGGTCAACGGCAAGGCGATACGGGTCGGAAGATTGAAATGGCTTCAGGATGAAAAAATCGACATCAGCGCCGAGCTTTTGACAAAAAACGATCAGCTGGCCTATCATGGAAAAATGCCCGTCTTCGTAAGCAACGGGAACTACGCCCGCGGTATCATCGCCTTGGAGGACAGCATCCCCCGGAATGTCACTGCCGCCATTCACCGCTTGCAAAACTTTGGCATCCGGGTCATCCTAATCACCGGAGACAGTCATCGCACAGCCGCTGCCATACAGAAAAAAACAGGCATTGACGATATCCGATCGGATCTTTTCCTCCGAGACAAGATCCGGGAGCTCCAGCTCATGCGCGCACAGGGGCTCAGCATCGCCATGGTGGGAAATCTGGAACAGGACAAAGAGGTTTTCGCCGAAGCGGATCTCGCCATTCAGCTGATCCCACAGAGGGACACGGAGATTCCTCTTTCCCGCCACCGCATTGAACTGGCAGATCCGGATGAACCCGAGGAAGAGCAGGGCATCCCGCAGAAAGCCTCGGTTCTGCCTGCTGCGGAGGATGCCCTCCAACCGGACATTGTACTTCAAGGCGGTCTTCGCGCCATGCTTCCTGCCATTGAGATCGCGCGGGAGGCCCGCAGCATCATTCGCCAGAACCATATTTTGACCTGCCTCACCTGGCTCCTTCTCCTGCCTCCCGCCATGGGACTCCTCAAAGTCTTCGGCGGTTCTTTCCTGGATCCCGACATCGCCTTCGGCGGTTTCTTCCTCGCCTCCATCATCATTCTGCTGAACTCTCTGCGGATGGTGGGATAAAGGCCACTCCCTCTCTCAGTTGGTGATGCCCGGTCGGGTCATCTGCTCCGGGGACATGTAATGATTCAGCTGTTCCTCTGAGAGTATTCCCTTCTCCAGGATGATGTCCCGAATGGGGCGTCCCGTGGTATAGGCTTCCTTCGCCAGCATGGCGGACTGCTCATAACCGATGTGGGGCAAGAGCGCCGTCACGACACCGACGCTCCTGTCCAGCCACTTCTGGCACTGCTCCCGATTCGGCTCAAGCCCGACGAGCAGCTTGTCTACAAAGGCGCGGACCGCATTGGTGAGATAGTTCATGGAACTGAACAGATTATAAGCCATGATGGGCTCCATGACGTTCAGCTCGAACTGTCCGTTCTCCACGCCGAAGCTCACGGCAAGGTCGTTTCCGATAACCTGGTAGCATGCCTGATCAAGAACCTCTGCGATTACGGGGTTGACCTTGCCTGGCATGATGGAGGAACCGGGCTGACGCTTCGGAAGGATCAGCTCGTTGAGGCCGCAACGGGGACCGGATGCCATGAGTCGAAAATCATTGGCCATCTTGATGAGCACCAGAGAGGTATTCTTCAAAGCGGAAGAAACATCCACAAAACCGTCCGTGTTGTTCGTGGCGTCGATGATGTTCGTGGATGTCTCGAAATTCTCGCCCGTGATCTCCCTGAGCTTGCGGGCGACCGCCTTGATGTAGGCCGGTTCCGCATTGAGCCCCGTGCCCACCGCCGTGCCGCCCATATTGATCAGGCGTATGCTATCGATGGACCACTCCACCCGCTTGATGCTGCGCCGCACTGCGGAGGCGTAGGAACCCATCTCCTGCCCCAGAGTGATGGGGACAGCATCCTGCAAATGGGTGCGCCCCATCTTGAGAATGTCCTTGTATTCCTCGGCCTTTTTCTCCAGAGCCGTGGCGAGATAGTCCAATGCCTTCGTGAGCTTGCGCCCCTTGATGGTCAGACAGACCTTAATGGCCGTGGGGAAGGAATCGTTGGTAGACTGCGCCATGTTGGCATGGTTGTTCGGGGAAATGATGTCATAACGCCCCTTTGCCTCTCCGAGAATCTCCAGAGCGCGATTGCAGAGGACTTCATTCATGTTCATGTTGAAGGATGTTCCCGCTCCCCCCTGGATGGGATCCACAGGGAACTGGTCGATGAACGCTCCGTCTATAATCTCCTCGGCAGCTTGCACAAGGGCGTTGCCGATCTTCCTATCCATGCGGCCGGTCTCCATGTTGGCTTGAGCAGCCGCCTTCTTTACCTTTGCCATAGCCTGGATGAAATCCACATCCAATTTGCGACCAGTGATACTGAAGTTCTCCACGGCCCGCATGGTCTGCACGCCGTAGTACGCCTCGTCGGGTACTTCAAGCTCGCCCAGAAAATCATGTTCTTTTCTCATAATCTCCCACGTTCCTTTCAAGTCAAACAGCAAAAATCTGCCAGGCATTCTCTGCATTTGTTTGTTGTATTTTGTATACAAAATACAGTATACTCTTGAAAAAGAAAAGAAGCAATCTCACTCTGAATTTCTTTTTAGGTCCGCGAGAATTTTTTTGTCCTCCTTTGTAAGTTCTGCCTGCTCCAAGAGATCCGGCCGATGTTCCAGGGTGATCCGGAGGGACTGTTGCCGCCTCCATGTGCGAATCTTTCCGTGATCGCCGGAAAAGAGGATCTCCGGCACCCGCATGCCTTCATATTCCCTGGGACGGGTGTATTGAGGAAATTCCAGCAATCCCTCATAAAAAGAGTCCGTCCGTGCGGATTCCTCGGATCCCAGGACACCCGGGAGCATACGAGAAACGGCATCCGTAATGACCATGGCGGGAAGCTCTCCGCCCGTCAGTACGTAATCGCCGATGGATATGGCCTCATCTGCCAGATGTTCTGCAATCCTCCCGTCAAAACCCTCATAGTGTCCGCAGATAAAAATAAGCTGCTTGTACCCGGCAAGTTCTTTGGCCTTTTTCTGGGTAAAGGGGATCCCCCCCGGATCCATGAGCAGGGTCCTCCGGGGTTCCTGCTCCGCCGTACACTCCTTCACATGGCGCAGGGCGCGAAACAGCGGCTCAGGCTTCAGCACCATGCCGCTGCCGCCGCCAAAGGG
Organism: uncultured Selenomonadaceae bacterium; assembly: GCA_946402475.1. The sequence continues at coordinate 218 of CAMIWP010000181.1, read as the reverse complement.
GGAATCATCCACCTGCCGATGCTTGTCAAAGGCGAAATCGCGAAAATTCGTAAAATGAATATCCAAGATCCCCTTCTCAACAGCACGCTTGATGATGCTGTCGCCAAAGGGACCGGCGAACATTTCCGGAAAGAGGGTGATCATATCAATGCGCACGGTCATTCCTCCTCCATCATGTCCACTACCATCCTGCCGCCGGTCACGTCGATCTCTTTTAC
>CAMIWP010000180.1 GCA_946402475.1 uncultured Selenomonadaceae bacterium | reverse complement strand
ATTTATTTCTTCGATTTCTTTGTTTCCGACCGTCCACGTTTTTTTTCAAGGGTTTCAAGGAGATTCCCAAATTCCTCCCCAAAAGTTCCAACTTCGCGGTTTCCCTTTCATCCACTAGTGTGATAACGGTTCCCTTCGCCCCCGCCCGAGCCGTTCTTCCCGCCCGATGAAGGTACATATCCGCAGACTCCGGAAGATCCAGATTGAACACATAGTCCACATCAGGGATGTCCAACCCCCTGGCCGCCAGATCCGTGGAAAGAAGAAGCTGTATCCTCCCCCCTCGGAAATCCTCCAGAGCCTTTTTCCTCGCCCTCTTATTCTCACTTCCCAGAAGGGATTCCGCATGGATCCCCTCATAGCGGAGTTTCTCCAGTATCCGTCGGACGTCAAAGGAACGGTTGATGAAGACCAGCCCCCGCTTTACGGCAAGACGCCGTGCGATCTTCCGCACCTGCTCCGCCTTGTCCCGGAAGGATGAGATCACGTAGAGATCGTCCCGATCCGATGCCCGGGAGAGTTCCTCCTCCACCCGAAGGAGCTCGGGGTGCTCCATAAAACCCGCCCGCTCCCTGGCCTTCCTGGAGGCAGTGGCGGAGAACATCAGGTAATGAACGGCTTTCGGCAGAATCCGTACCAATTCCGCCACGGTTGCCTCGTTCTGATCGTCCAGCAATCGGTCAAACTCGTCCAATACCAAGCAATTCACTTTGTCCAGTTTCAGCTTGCCCTTTCGGGAAAGTTCCAGAATGCGCCCCGGAGAACCAACGATAAGATGGGGCTTTTTCTTGAGTTTCTCCGTCTGGCGAGCGATATTGGCACCACCGATGAGTCCCAAGATGCGAAGACCCATGCCGGCATTTTCCGCCAACTTCTGCGCCCTTCGGGCAATCTGCATGGAAAGCTCATAGGTGGGAGCCAGCACCATGGCCTGAACCTGGGGAATCTTCTCCTCCACCCGTTGCATGAGAGGCAGAAGATAGGCCAGTGTTTTTCCCGTTCCCGTGGGAGACTGTCCAATGATCTCCTGTCCCCCCAATATACGGGGAATCGCCTCCCGCTGGATCGCCGTGGGGTCCTCGATATGCTCCTTCCGCAGGGCATCCGCCAGTGTTTCCCGGATGCCCAAATCCTCAAACTTCATGTCCATTCCCTTCTGCGTGAAAATATACGTCATTGCTTCGCTATCGCAGCACCGGCCCATCCTTGTTATCATCAAAGGTAGCAGTACACCTGGGATAATTGGAGCAACCCCAAAAGGATCCGTTTCTCCCTTGAATCTTCCGCAGATGGCCTTCCTTGCAATTCGGGCACAGGTATTTCTTCTCCGTCCTGCCACCGGTATCCTTCCAATGTTCCATGGGACGAGCAGAATATTTTGCCCCGTCTCCCCATGCCGAGCCCCTTTCCCCGGAATCAAAGGAGCGATGAGCAGGAGAATACGTTTCCCGATACTCTTCCATTTCGGCCTCCGTGGGATAGGAGACGCCGATGATATCGAAGACCTCCGGCGGCGGCCCGTACTCCTCCCGGAGTCCTGGTTCCGCTCCCGCGTCAGATGACGGGACAGACCGAAATCCCGCCCCCGGGCCTTGTCCTTTGAACGCCTTTCCCCGGGAACGAGAAGCGAGATCCGGCACCCCTTCCTTGTCATCGCAGCTCATACGGCAGCGTGGATAGTTGGAGCAGCCCCAGAAGTCCCCATTTCTCCCGTGGCGCTTCACCAACACCCCGTTTCCGCAACGGGGGCAGGGATTCGCTCCCCGTACCTCCATCTTCACCCCAAATGCCTTTTCGCAGAGCCGCTCCGTGAACCGGATCTGCTGCCCGAGAAACTCCTCCAGGGATCCATCTCCCTCCGACATGGAGTGGAGCCTATCCTCCCAGATGGCCGTAGAGTCCGGATAAGTCATTTCATCCGGCAACGCGTCCACCAGAAGATAGGCGGATGGCTGCGGGATGAGATACTTCTTTTTTCCCTGTTGCGCCAGAAATTTCCTGCGGATGAGATCGTCGATGATGGTGGCTCTGGTAGCCTCAGTGCCGATACCGTAGACATCCTTCAACTGTTTCTTGGCCTCGGGATTCTTGACGTACTTGTGGATCTCTTTCATACCTGCCAAGAGCGTGGCAGGAGTGAACCGCGCCGGAGGCTTCGTCACCCGAGACGAAATCTCGCCCGTCTCAAAGACCAGAGGATCCTTCTTCTTCATGGGAGGAAGGGAGGTCTCGTCCTCCTCCGCCTCCTCCTCTTTTTTTCTGCCGGAGAGGTACATGACCTTCCAACCAAGCTCCTGTTCCGTGCGACCACTTGCCGTGAAGAGTTCCTCCTTGTAGGTGATCTCGATCTTCGTCTGGTCGTAAAGGTGCAGGGGATAAAACTGAGCAATGTATCCCCGAGCGATGAGCAGATAGAGGTTGCGTTCCGGCTCGCTCAGGGCGGAAAGGCTTGCCCGCACCGTCGTGGGAATGATGGCGTGATGGGCAGAGATCTTCTTGTCGTTCCAAGCCCGGCTCTTGATGCCTCCGTCCGCTCCCCCGGCCCATTTCGATAACTCCTCGTGGTCGATGCCTCCGAGATTACCCAGGATTTTCCCGCTGTCGCCGAACTGGTTCATCGGCAGGTATTCACAATCCGAACGAGGATAGGTTGTGAGCTTCTTCTCGTAGAGCTTCTGCGCCGTATCCAGAACCAGTTGCGGATCATAGCCATATCGCTTTCCCGCCAATACCTGCAAGGAAGAGAGAGAGAACGGCAGGGGAGCCGGCTCCTTCTTCTTCATCTTTTGATAGGAAGTCAACACCCCCTCTCTGGGTTCCTGGAGGAACCAGGTCAGCTTTTCCTCGGCGATCTTCCTGTCCAAAAGGCGGTTTTCGCTGTCCAAGCCGGGCTGATCCTCCCTCGGCCTCCACTGAGCCAAGAAACTTCCCTTTTCATGGGAAAACTCCCCCCGAATGCCGAAATAGTCCACGGGCTTGAAGTTCTCGATCTCCCGCTCCCTGCGCACCACCAGGGCCAAGGTCGGCGTCTTCACCCGTCCGATGGGGAGGACGATGCCCTCATGTCCCGCCCGCCGTGCCGCAAGGGTATAGGCCCTGGAAAGGTTCATGCCGATGAGCCAGTCAGCCCGTGCCCGTGCCAGAGCAGATTGTTTCAGATGGTAGAACTCTGCGTTTTCCCGAAGGTTCCCGTTGGCCTTTCGGATGCTCTCCTCGTCCAACGCATTGAGGAGGATACGCTTCACGGGCTTCTCATTCCCCAAATAGTCCAGCACCTCATCCACGAGAAGCTGCCCCTCCCGATCCGGATCCCCCGCATGGACGATCTCATCAGCCTTGGCGATGAGCCCCTTGATCACGGCGAACTGCTTCTCGCAGTCCTTCGCCACCAGGAGCCTCCATTCCCGCGGAATGATGGGAAGATCCTCCGCCCGCCATCGGCGGTACCTCCCATCGTATTCCTCCGGTTCCGCCTGACGAAGGATGTGACCGAAGAGCCACGTCACGACGCCCTCCCGGGTCACAAGATAACCGTCCTTCCTCTGAACCGGCCCCGCCAGGCAGGCGGCAATCTCCCTGCCCATGCTGGGCTTCTCGGCAATGTATAAACGCACCTTATCCGCACCTCTGCAACATCATTTTATCCGAAAAAAAGCGCATA
>CAMIWP010000179.1 GCA_946402475.1 uncultured Selenomonadaceae bacterium | reverse complement strand
TGGTCTTCGACCTCGAGGGGCTCACCTACATCGTCTCTGCGGGACTGCGCGTCTTTCTCATCGCCCAGAATATCCTGGATGACAGGGAAGGCCACATGAAACTCATCCATGTGAGCCCCTTTGTGAGAAACGTCCTGGAGATGACGCGGATTGGCGACGGCATGAACATTTCGTAATAGGCGGGTCCGCGAACAGAATCACAGAAGGGAGAACATCCGAATGACCAAGAGCGAAGTGTTATCCATCGACGCCGTGGTGGACAACGTCGATATTGTCCGTGAGTTCACCGCCCGTCTTCTGGCTGGGGTGGATTCTCCCGAGGAAGCGCAGCTCGGTCTCGACCTGGCGGTGGAGGAGATATTCGCCAACATTGCCAACTACGCCTATTACCCCCAGACGGGAAAGGTCACGATCCACGGTTGCCTGACCCGGGAGTGCTGCAAGATCACCTTGTCCTTCGAGGACAGTGGAAAGCCCTTCAACCCGCTGGAAAAAATGGATCCCAACTTGGATCGCATCAACGGGAAACGGCAGATCGGGGGGCTGGGGATCTTTTTGACGAGGAAAATGGTGGACGATATCCAGTATGAGTACCGGGACGGAAAGAATATACTGACCCTGTATAAGTACATGACGGGGGAAACACCTTACCCGCGATGAGTTCTGGAAGCTCTTCGACAAGGAGAACAAGAGCAGCTCTTCCAAACAAGGGTTGCCGATGCAAAAAGCTGTCACAGGCAATGGCCGTGTGACAGCTTTTTTGTATGGCTCGCCCATGGTTCCTCCCTCACCACCCCTTCTTCCTGCTCCAGAATTCCGGCGTGAAGAGGGCAATCACCGTGAAGATCTCCAGCCTTCCCAGGAACATGACCACGCAGGCGGCGGCCTTGCTGATGGGGGATAGCAGGGCGTAGCTGCTCATGGCGCCCTCCAGACCGAAACCCGGCCCCACGCTGCCCAGGGTGGACACCGCCACGCTCACCGCCTCTGTCATGGAGACCCCGTCAAAAATCAGGACAACGGCGAAGGCCACGTCCACCATCATGTAGGCAAAGAAGAACCTCGCCACGGAGAAGAGCACTTCCTCGGGAACCACCCGCCCGTTCATCCTGACCTGGTAGACCATTGGGGGGTGGAGCTTTTGCCGGACTACGGACTGGACCATTTTCACCAGAAGCACCATGCGGGAGATCTTGAGTCCCCCGGAGGTGGAACCGGCGCAGCCCCCCATGAACATCAGAATCAGCATGATGCACTTGGAGAAGGCGGGCCAGGCATCGAAGTCGTAGGTCACGAAGGCCGTGGTGGAGGAAATGGACGCCACGTGGAACACCGAGTACCTCGCTACATCCCAGATATCCATGCTCGTTTCCACGCAGAGATCCAGGGCGATGAGAAAGGCCGCCCCCGCCACCACCGCGAGGTAGACGCGAAACTCCGTGTTCTGCCATATCACTCGGCATCCTTGCCTCCACGCCGTAACGTACATGGCGAAGCTGGCGCTGGAAAGGATCATGAAAAAGGCCATGCAGAATTCCAGGGCAGGGCTCTCGTAGGCGGTGATGCCATCGTTGTAGATGGAGAATCCTCCCGTGGCAATGGTGGTGAGGGCATGGTTCAGGGCGCTGAACCAGCTCAGGCCGCAGAGCATGTAGACAAGGGCGCAGGCGATGCTGAAGACCACGTAGATGAGGAACAGGGCCTTGGCGTTGTCTCGGATCCTGGGGAGCTGGCGATCCTTGGTGGGGCCGGAGCTCTCCGCCCGGAACATGTACATGGCTCCCCGCCCCATTTGGGGAAGAATGGCCATGAAGATCACGATGATGCCGAGGCCGCCGATCCAGTTGGTGAGACTGCGCCAAAGGAGAATGCTCTTGGGAAGGATCTCCACGTCCTCGATCACTGTGGCCCCGGTGCCGGAGAATCCCGACACGGATTCCACGAAGCAATCCAAGGGCGTCATGTAGCCGCTGAAAAGGTAGGGGAGCATGCCGAGCAGGGACATCATGAGCCATCCAAGGCCCGTGACGGCAATGCCCTCCCTCACGCCCAAGGTCGTGACCTCCGGGTCGATGTTCTTTCCCCGGCGCTTGAGCTCAAAGGACAGGATGAGGCAGATGAGCATGACCAGCAGGAAATTCGCTCCTCCCATGGGCTCTCCGTAGTAGACCGCCAAGAGGAAGGGCGCCGCCAGAGCGGAGCCTGCCGTCAGGGACATGGTGCTGAGGACGGCGGCGATCAGATTGAGATTCATGCCGCACCTCCTACCATTCTCTGTGGGCTTCCCCAAAGCAGATCTGGAGCAGCAGCAGGAAGGCAAAAATTTCCATGCGAGCCAGAAGCATGAAGAAGCACGCCATAAACTTGATGATGTCCGGGATCCCCGCCAGGGAAACGTTCTTTGCCAAGCCCAAAGACGTTCCGAGGCTGGTAAATCCCCCGATGGCGATCCCAACGGCCTCGGACATGGAGATGCCCGAAAGGGAGAGCACGAGGACAAAGAGGAAGAAGGACGCGACGTAGAGGAAGAAGAAAATCATGATGCGGCCCATGATCTTCGCGGACACGGATACATTGCCCACCACTACGTTGGACACCATGCGGGGATGCAGGGTCCGCCGCACTTCAATGGCCAGGAGCTTGAACAGGACAATGAACCGCATGACCTTGAGGCCGCCCGTGGGGGAGCCCATGCAGCCTCCCACGAAGGCCAGAAGAAAGAGGAAGAAGAGCTCCAGATCCGGCCAATGGGGGAGATCCTCCGTGGCCAGTCCCGTGGTGCTGATGAAGGACATGACGTGAAAAAAGGAATGGCGCAGGCTCTCCCCCAAGGGGTAAACGCCCTGATGCCAGAGGTGCAGGGCCATCGTGCAGCCGAAGACCGCCACGGCAACCAAGAAAAATTTCATCTCCGGATTCCCGTAGTAGTCCCGAAAATCCCTTCGCTGGAACGTCCGCCAATACCTCAGAAGATTGCCGCAGACCAACAGCATGGTGACCATGGCCGCGCACTCCGGCCACGGATTCCCGTCATCTCCGAACCAGCCGAAGACATCCATCCTCCCCGTGGTGGAAACCGTCAGCATGGAGGCCATCAGGGCATCCATGGAGGACAATCCGGAAAGGGCGTAGAGCCCCCAGGACAGCAGGGTAATCCCTGCATACACCCCCACCATCTGCAAGGAGAGATGCTCCATGGGCCGCAGCATGGCGCTGAAGGACAGGCTGCGTCGGAAGGAAAGGGTCAGCCCGAAACATCCGCTCACCTGGGAAAGCGCCGTCACCAAAATGGCAAGGAAAGCCGCGCCGCCCAGCCAACCAAGGGAACTTCGCCAAAACCACAGGACGTAGGGAGCCTCCCGGGGAAGGAAACTCATCCCCGTGGTGGTCACCGCGGACACGGACTCGAAAAAGGCCGCCAGGGGATTCATGTACCCGGAGAGCCAGAAGGGAAGCATCCCCAACAGGGAAAGCCAAAGCCAAAAAAGGGACACGAACTGCGCCCCCTCCTTGACGGAAAGCTGCCGCCTGTGTCCCCGTCCCTCTATGAGAAAACCGATGGCCGCCATTGCCGCCACGAGGAACACCAGAAAGAAGGTCTGCCCTTCCTTCCCGTTGCCCCGGCAGAGGCAAAGAGCCAAAGAAGGCAGGAGAGCCGCTGCCATCATCGCCGAGGCTCTTCCCAAAA
>CAMIWP010000178.1 GCA_946402475.1 uncultured Selenomonadaceae bacterium | reverse complement strand
CTCAACACGAGACATGATCTGCTCGATATGCGTGGCAAGATTGCGGTAAAATAGGACATCTTCTTCCGAATCCTTGGGTTTTCTGACATAGTCTGCGATGCCCAGTTGGGCGAAATGGGTTTTGTTCATGAGGCCGTAAGCTATGACGGGAATGCTTTTCTGCTCCGTCAGCAACGACAAGAACCTCTGCCCGTTGATCTGTATCGGGGACATGGCAAAGTTGAGGACGATGACATCGGGATGAAAAAGGGTCACCTTTGCCAGGGCGTCCACCGGATCAGCGGTCTTTTCCACAAGACTGCCAACGGGCAGATTCTGCCGCAACCCATCTGCCAAATCGTCCCGAAAGGATATGGAATTGTCGATGATCAATGCACGAAGGGCATTCACGTCAATCACCTGCTCGATGTTGAGAACTCTGAAAGCACTCTCTATGCATCCCGCTTGCCATTTGTAAAATGCACTTTCTTTCAGGTTCCCAAGAAAAGATACGACCAGCACAATCGTCCCATGACACGTGCTCCCATTTCTCTATTCGAGAATCTTTTCTTTTTTCCTGCTACCCAAAGAGAAACATTTGCAGAATCTGCGAAAATTGGGAGAACGACGCAACGAGCCTTGCACTGGGAGATGAAATCCTGTAGAATAACGGAGAAAAGAGGTGTTCGCATGCGAAAGGAACGATTCGATGTCACGGGCATGACCTGCTCGGCCTGCTCGACGCGGGTGGAGAAAGCCGTGGCTGCTTTGGATGGCGTCGGCGAGGTAACGGTGAACCTCCTGACGAACAGCATGCAGCTTGCCTATGACGAGGAAAAAGTGGATGAGAACCGGATCATCCGCGCCGTGGAAGATGCCGGATACGGCGCGTCGGTGAAAGGCGCGAAGGAGAGAAGCGCTTCCCCTGGGAAACCCTCGGAAGAAGATCCCATGGAAGAGGAGATCCGATCCATGGCAAGAAGGCTTCGCTGGTCCTTGGTGTTCCTCCTTCCCCTCATGTACGTTTCCATGCACCACATGCTTTTCCTGTGGTTCGGCATTCCCGTGCCCCAAGCGGTGACGGATTTCCTTCACGGGCCGGAGAACGCTGTCTCCTTTTCCTTTTCCCAGTTCCTTCTGCTCCTGCCCATCATGTACCTGAACCGAAAGTACTACGTCAACGGTTTCCGCAATCTCTTTCGGGGAGCGCCCAACATGGACAGCCTCGTGGGCATGGGATCCATGGCGGCGGCGGTGTTCGGAGCCTTTGCGGTATTCCGCATCGGCTGGGGACTCGGACATGGGGACATGGCCTTGGTGACGGAATACGGGGAGAATCTCTACTTCGAGTCCGCCGGCATGATCGTGACCCTCATCACCGTGGGGAAATATTTGGAAGCAAAGGCGAAGGGGAAGACCGGGGAGGCTCTGGGGAAACTCATGGAGCTCGCCCCGAGAGAGGCCTCCGTCCTCCGGAATGGCCGGGAAACGGTCATCCCCGTGGAAGACTTGGCCGTGGGAGACGAGATCCTCCTGCGCCCCGGGGAAAGAATCCCCGCCGACGGCGTGGTTGTGTCCGGCCAGACCAGCGTGGACGAGTCCGCCATCACGGGGGAGAGCATCCCCGTGTTCAAGCAGCCGGGGGATCCGGTGACCTCCGGGACCCTGAACAAGGCCGGGGCTATTCATTTTCGCGCCGATCGGGTGGGAGGAGACACCACCATCCGCCAGATCATCCGCTTGGTGGAGGACGCCAGCGCCACCAAGGCACCCATTGCGAAAATAGCGGATCGCATTGCCGGTGTCTTCGTCCCTGCGGTGATCTTCATCGCCCTCTTGGCGGGAGGCATTTGGCTCGCCCGAGGGGCAAGCGTGGAATTTGCCTTCTCCATCGCCATATCCGTTCTTGTCATATCCTGTCCCTGCGCCCTGGGGCTGGCAACTCCCGTAGCCATCATGGTGGGCATGGGCAAGGGAGCGGAGAACGGGATCCTGATCAAATCCGGCGAGGCCCTCGAGGTCGCCCATGTCATCGACACGGTGGTCATGGACAAGACGGGAACCATTACCCGGGGAAAGCCGACGATCACGGACGTCATGGCCTTCGGCATTCTCGAGGAAGAGCTTCTCGCCATGGCGACCGGGTTGGAACGGGGCAGCGAGCATCCCTTGGCGGAGGCAGTTCTCTCCCACGGAAAGGAGATGGGTGCGAAGCCGATTCCCGTGGAGGGCTTCCAAGCCCTGTTCGGCAAGGGCGTCCAAGGAGAGATCGGAGGAAAAACCTGTCTTGCGGGAAACGAAGTCCTCATGGCAGAGCGGGAAATCGACATCTCCGGACACAAGGAAGATCTGGAGCGCTTGGAGGATGAGGGGAAAACGCCCCTGCTCTTTGCACGCGACGGCAAGCTGGCGGGCATCCTCGCCGCAGCGGATGTGGAGAAGGAATCCAGTCCCCGCGCCATCCGCGCCTTTGAGTCCATGGGCATCCGCGCGGTGATGCTCACGGGGGACAACGAGCGCACCGCCGAGGCCGTGCGCCGCCGACTCGGCATCTCAAAGGTCTTTGCGGGGGTGCTCCCCGCAGAGAAGGAAGCGTATATCGCAAAGCTCCAGGCAGAGGGACACCGGGTGGCCATGATCGGCGACGGCATCAACGACGCCCCGGCTCTCGCCCGAGCGGATCTGGGCATCGCCATCGGCGCGGGGACGGACGTTGCCATGGAAAGCGCGGATGCGGTGCTCGTGAAGAACGACCTTCTCGATGCGGCAAGCGCCATCAAGCTCTCCAAGGCCGTGATGAGGAACATCAAGGAGAATCTCTTCTGGGCCTTCATCTACAACATCATCGGCATTCCGCTGGCTGCAGGGCTCCTCTACCCTGCCTTCGGCATCAAGCTGTCGCCGATGATCGGGGCGGCCGCCATGAGCATGTCCAGCCTGTGCGTAGTCCTGAACGCCCTTCGCCTGCGCCTTTTCCACGCGGAGCACGGTGCGCCGACCCGAAGGGACGAAGGAGAAACAGCTATGGGGCAGGAAATTCCTGCCGGAAAGGAAGATGCAGCCATGCAGAAAGAATTGAAAATCGAAGGAATGATGTGCGCCCATTGCCAGAAACACGTGAACGATGCCTTGGCAAAGATGGAGGGTGTCACGTCGGTGACGGTGGACTTAGAGGGCAAAAAAGCCCAGGTAGTCATGGAACGGGACATTCCCCCGGAGGAGTTTCGGAAGGTCATCGAAGAGGCGGGTTACGAGCTGGTGTCTTGATTTTTGCGAGAAGCAACCAGAGGCTATCAAAAAAAAACGCCAACAGTGCTCACCTTGAGTATTGTTGGCGTTTTGTGGCCACGAGGATGTGAAAAACTACGACCTGATGGTTGCCATCATGGTCTATTTGGGCAAAAAGACCACAAAGCATCGCTTGTTGAGGCTTCTCCACCTGATTTTTCTGGACAAGCTGAAAGCGGCTGAAAAGAAGACGATTTTGAAACAGGACTACGACTTGGTGCTGACACCGGTCATGGAAGAGGAGTTGACGAGGATGGGCAGTTTGGCATTAGGGATCGCCGAGAGGGCTGCAGCTGAGGGTGAACGCCGCGGCATCAAGAAGGGCGAGCGCCGTGGCATCGAGAAAGGCGAAAAGACAGGTGAGCATAGAGTTATGGAGGCTATCCGTATGCTCAAGGATAATTTGCCCCTCGATACTATCGTCAAGA
>CAMIWP010000177.1 GCA_946402475.1 uncultured Selenomonadaceae bacterium | reverse complement strand
GCAAGGACTCACCACGATCATGGCGGTTCGGTCAATGTCCTTTCCTTGGATCTCGTGGACAACCGTCGCCAGGGTTGCCCGCAGGATCCAAGGCAAGGACTCACCACGATCATGGCGGTTCGGTCAATGTCCTTTCCTTGGATCTCGCGGACAACCGTCGCCAGGGTTGCCCGCAGGATTTTCTGCTCGGGCCACGTTGCCCGTTGAACAATAGCGATGGGCGTGGATGCCTCATACCCCCCCGCCGTGAGTTCCTCCACCACTTCCTCAAGCATGGTGATGGAGAGGAAGATGCACATGGTGGATCCATGGGCGGCCAACGCCCTGAGTTTCTCCCGCTCCGGCACGGGGGTGCGCCCCTCGTTGCGGGTGATGATCACCGTCTGGGAAATGCCGGGCAAGGTGTACTCCTGTTTCAGAACCGCCGCCGTGGCCAAAAAGGAGCTGACCCCGGGGGTCACATCATAGTCGATGCCCTTCTTGGCAAAGGCATCCATCTGCTCCTGAATGGCGCCGTAGATGGCCGGATCCCCCGTGTGGAGGCGCACGGTCATCTTTCCCTCTCCCTCTGCCCTCTCGACGACCTCCACCACCTCCGGCAAGGTCATGCTCGCGGAATTGTGGATTTCCGCATTCTCACGACAGAGTTTCAACAGAGCGGGATTCACCAAGGAACCCGCGTATATGACCACATCAGCCTCTCTGAGATACCTCTGTCCCCTCACGGTGATGAGCTCCGGGTCTCCCGGTCCCGCTCCCACGATATGAACCATCCTTCTCCCTCCTACTTCTTCCGGCAGGCCACAATGTAGATCGGGTTGTACGCCTTCGCCATGTCATAGGCTCCCACCTGCTGCAAATGGTTGACCTGCACTTGTATCGCATCGTAAAAATACTCCTCTTTTTCCCGCATATACGTGATGCACTGCATCAAGGTCTGGACGGTAATGCAGTTGAGGATGATCCTTCCCCCGGGTCGGAGTTTACCATCCAGGGCATCAAAGAGCCGGGCAAGATGTCCGCCGCTGCCGCCGATGAGCACCGCATCGCACTCCGGCAGGGACTCCATGCCATCCGGTGCCTCCGCTTGAAGGATGGTGATGTTCTCCACGTGGAACTTTTGGGCATTCGCCCGAATGAGATCCACGCCCTCCGGATTCCGCTCAACGGCGTAGACACGCCCCTCAGGCACCAGAAGAGCAGCCTCGACGGAAAGTGAGCCGGTGCCCGCTCCTATATCATAAACGACACTGTCCGGACGCAACCCAGCCTTCGCCAAAGTAAGGATGCGCACATCCCGTTTCGTCATGGGCACAGTGCCACGAATGAATTTCTCATCGTCAATTCCCAGGTGATGCATGATCGCTACCCTTTCCCCGTTCCTCATCCCAAAGGATGAGAACACAGTTCCCTATCTCCTCCCCATCTGCGGCCTCGGCCAGTGTCATGGAAAGAATCCTCTCGTCTTCATAGGAGATCCGCTGGCAGACAAAGAGCTTCGCCTGCTCCGGCCATCCCTGCTCCAAAAACAACTCGGCAATCTTTCGAGAATGATGGATCCCGTCCGTGAGCATCCCCACAAGACCGCCCTTCCAATAGGAAAGTTTCTCCGATGCCGGTCTGCGTCCGTGAAAACTCAAGAGCCTTGCCCCGTGCCAAGGCAATGCCAATCTGGAAAAGGCCGCCTGCAAGGAGCTGATGCCGGGAATGACCCGCAGGATGTCCTCCGGGAACTCACGCCGCAGGGCATCCAGCATGGAGTAGTAGCCCGGGTCTCCCGAAACCATCACCACTACGTCAGAAAGTCCCAGCGCCTCGCGGATGAACTCCATGACCGCCGGAATATCCCGGGTAACGGCCATGGTCTTTTGCCCTTCCGAGGCAAACTGGGACAGGGCCCGTTTCCCTCCCACAAGAGCCTTTGCGGAGGAAACGGCCCGACGCGCTGCGGGAGCCATGTAGTCCTCGTGGCCGGGACCGATGCCCGCCACGATGATTTTGTGCTTTATTTCCATCTCAGGTTCCAATGAAGTGCCTCCCCGATCCTTTGCGCCCGTTCATCCATTCCCAAAAGTTCTCCCTTCAGGGTCACCATGACCGTCCCCACCTTCACCTTGCCGAAGAGATGCCTTTCCGCCCGAAAACTCGCCCGCTCTGCCAATGCCGTGCAAACCCGCTCGATAAGCCCCTCCTCCCCGAGGACCGCCAATGCCTCCTCTGTGGTGGCGGACGCGAGGACGCGCCGGACATTCCGGGCGGATAAGCCTTCCGCTGCGCCATAGGCCGCCATGGCTTCTAGCCTCCCGTCGGCCACCCGGTTGTGGGTATGGAACACCCCCGCCGCCACCTTTGCCAGCTTTCCCGGATGACCGAAGAGCAGCACGGACTCCAGTCCTCTATCCTCAGCTTTTTCCAGCATAAAACCGATGAAATTGCTGGTTTGAATAACAGCCTCCCGGGGCAGCCCCCAGGACACCGCGATATTCTCCCCGATCTTTCCGGGGACGAATACCTGGGAGGAAAATCCCGCCGCCTTTGCCACATCGATCTGCGGCACAAGGGCATTCCTGAAACCTTCCTCGGACATGGGGCGAAGGACGCCCGTAGTGCCGATGACGGAGATGCCGCCCTCTATTCCAAGAGTAGGATTCAACGTCCGCCCGGCCAATTCCTTCCCCGCGGGAACAGAAATCCTCACCTCCAGGGCGCCCTCGTCACCCAAGAGTTCCTTCACCACATTGCGTATGAGCTTCCTTGGGCCGGGGTTGATGGCGGGTTCCCCCACGGGAAGAGCAAGACCCGGCTTCGTCACGTGGCCGATCCCCTCCCCCGCCAGAAATGCTACGCCGCTCCCCCGAGGCAGCCTTCGGATCTCCGTGAAAAGGGAAATCCCGTTGGTGATATCCGGATCATCCCCGGAAAACTTGACGATCTCCGCCTTGGCGCCTCCCTCCGTCCGCCAGACATTCTTCACGGGGATGCGAAGAGGTGTTCCGTCAAGAGCCATGATTTCCACGTGCTCACAGTAATCCCCCCGAAGAAAGAGCAGAGCCGCCTTAACTCCCGCAGCCGCGCAAGCTCCCGTGGTATATCCTCCCCGCAGTTCCCCCTTCGCCGCGTCCGACATCATTTCACCTCGATATCCAATACCTTTGCGATGGCCCCCGGCTTCTCCTGGAAGAGCTCCAACACCAGTCCATCGGGCAACTCCACCCATTTCTCCGGCTTGCCTTCCATGGAGCGGACTCCCTCATAGGCCAGCATTTCCTCCAAAGTTGCCTGAAAGTCCTCCACGACAATCCCAAGGTGGTGTCCCCGTCCCGCCTCATGGTTCTCCGGAGATGAAACCAATTGGATGCCTCCCCGGAGCCATGCCTGCTCCAGTTTTCCGTCCTTCTCCTTCCTCCGCGTAACCTCCATGCCGAGAACGTCCCCAAAGAAGCGGATACACCATTGAATATCCCTCACTGTTACTGCTGCGTGTTCCAGATAAGATTGCTTCCCCATCACACGCGCCTCCTTCCCTCGCAAACAATATCTTCGCTCAGAGTATTCGACACGGGAAGTCTCCATTCCTACCAAGGAGGAAAGTTTCGAAGAATCGCATGATGCATTTTACTCTTTTTGCAGGAACGATTAAAAATCTGTTGAATCTATACGACAGAAGCAAATACAACCGTCAGACAAACATAACA
>CAMIWP010000176.1 GCA_946402475.1 uncultured Selenomonadaceae bacterium | reverse complement strand
GCATGATTGTCGGCGAGAATTCACGGGAGATGGATATTGATATCAATCCCTGTAAATTCTACGAAGGCATGATTGTCGGCGAGAATTCACGGGAGATGGATATTGATATCAATCCCTGTAAGCAGAAGCATGTGTCGAACATGCGCACGTCTTCCTCTGATGAGGCCATCCGCCTTGTGCCTCCACGCATCCTGAGTCTGGAACAGGCTCTGGAGTATATCAACGATGACGAGTTGGTGGAAGTGACTCCCGGTAACATCCGTCTGCGGAAGGCCATTCTTGATCGCACGATCCGCGGTCGCGCCGCAAAAAATGCTCGTAAATAAGCCAATAAAAGGTATGATTTATGAAAAATAGATGAAAAATAAAGCAAAAGTCCCTAGAAAATCTAACTGCGGACTTTTGCTTTTTCCTCTGAAGTGTGGTAGTATAGATTTACTAAATCGGAATCATACGAATATATTTTGTTGGGGATTGAATTTTGGAAGGACGATGGGTATGGAGCTATTCAGGAAGATAACAGACTTCATCATGCCTCCCGTGGAGGAGGAGGTAGAAGAGGTTGTAGAAACGTCGGGACAGCAGACGAGCCAGATGGTTGGCAACGAGGAGGTTGCGGATCGCATGGTCGCCAACGGCGGAACGATGAGCTATGGAGGAACGGCTTATCAGGCGGCGGAATCACAGCGTCCGGCCTATGAGCGTATGACCTACGAGCCGGTGGAAGAAAGCGCAAGGGCAGCCCGGTCCCAGTTCAAGGTACATACGACGGCGAAGGTGCAGGATTTGCGGATGCAGGTTTATGTTCCCGTGAGTTTTGATCAGGTGGCGTCCATCGCGGACGATCTCAAGGACAAGCGGGCCGTTATCGTGAACTACGAGAAGGTGGATTTGGCGGAGCAACGCCGTATTTGCGATTTCGTCAACGGCGTTTGCTACGTTTCGGACGGGGATGCCCGCCGAATTTCCCAAAACATTGTGCTCTATGTGCCGGAAGGCATTGAGGTTTCCGATGCCATGGCCATGGCTTTTGCGAATTGATATTTTTCATAGGGTGTCAAGACGAAACAAAGCAATCGGCTGATTGCTTTGTTTTTTTTCGGGAAATTTCCATGATGAAGGGACGCTGTTATGAGATTGGATGATACGATATGTCGCTTGAAGGGAGTCGGCCCGAGGAAGGCGGAGCAGCTGGGGCGGTTGGGCATCCGCAAAGCTTACGATCTCCTGACATGGTATCCGAGGGCCTACGAGGATCCCGGTTCTCTGAGATCCATTGGGGATCTTCGGGCGGGGGAGAAGGCTTCCGTGACCGGCGTCATCATGAATCTCTCGGAGAAACGGGCGGGACGCAGGAACCTGACCATACTCACCGCCATGGTTAGCGACGGCACGGGATTCTTGCAGGTGACCTGGTTCAATCAAAAATATCTCAGGCAAAAATTGCAAGCGGGGAAGAGGGTATTTCTCACGGGAGCGATCTCCTATGCTTACGGAGGACGGGGAAACTACGCCATGAGCCGAGTATCTTCCTTTCAGATTCTGGATGAGGACGAGGAAACGGAAGAGTCCTGCGGCATCCTTCCCATCTATCGGACGACAGAGGGACTCAATCAGAAATTTTTCCGTCAGTCGATACGGCGGCTTCTGGAAGACATGGAGGCGGTGGAGGAAGTCGTTCCGGAGGGCATCGCAGCAAGGTATCGGCTCATGCCTCGGATGGAAGCCTTTCGGAGCATCCACTTTCCCGAGAGCGATGAGGCCATGAGGGCGGCGAGGACCCGTCTCGCTTTCGAGGAACTGTACCTCATCCAATGTGGGCTCATGGTAATCAAGAAGAGGAGCCGGGAGGGGAAAAGGGGAGTACGGCATTTGCAGGATAGTCATCTGGTGCGACGGCTGGAGAAATCCCTTCCCTTTGCATTGACGGGAGATCAGAGAAAGGCGTGGGAGAGCATCCGCAGAGATATGGAAAAACCTCTTCCCATGCGACGGCTGGTACAGGGAGATGTGGGATCCGGCAAGACGGTCATTGCCATGTTGGCACTGGTGAAGACCGTGGAGAACGGTTATCAGGGAGCCCTCATGGCCCCCACGGAGATCCTGGCGGAGCAACATTATCGTGACTTTGCGAAAAGTCTTGAGGGATCCGGCATACGGGTGGGGTTCCTTTCGGGAAGCCTGACGAAGAAGCAGAGAGAAGAGATATACGGGAAGATCGAGAGCCATGAACTGGATCTCGTGATCGGCACCCATGCTCTTATTCAGGAGGGCGTCAAGTTTTCCAAACTGGGGCTGGTGGTGACGGATGAACAGCATCGTTTTGGCATTGTCCAAAGGGCGGCGCTTGAAAAGCAGGGGAATGCACTGCCGGATGTCCTCGTCATGACGGCGACGCCCATTCCGCGAACCATGACTCTTACCGTCTACGGGGATCTGGATGTTTCACTCATCCGGGAGATGCCGCCGGGACGGCAACCCGTCAGAACATTTGTGAGGAGTACGGAACGCCGCCCTCTTATCTATGATTACGTTCTCCGACAGATCAAAGAGGGGCGGCAGGCCTACGTGGTCTGTCCTCTGGTGGAGATGAACGAGGAAATCTCCTTGCCCTCGGCGGAGGAGGTCTGCGAGGAACTTCGCCACGGCATCTTTCGGGATGTGTCTTGCGGTCTCCTTCACGGTAGAATGAAGCCATCGGAAAAAGAGGCCGTCATGAAGGACTTCCATGAAGGGCGGATCAAGCTCCTCGTGGCCACCACGGTGATCGAAGTGGGGGTCAATGTTCCCAATGCCAGCATCATGGTGGTGGAGCATGCGGAGCGTTTTGGCCTGGCCCAGCTTCATCAACTTCGCGGGCGCATTGGGCGGGGCCCCTATCGATCCTTTTGCATCCTCGTCTCCGACAGCAAGAGCGAGACGGCGAGAGAACGCTTGCGCATCATGGAGCGTATCAACGACGGTTTTGCTCTGGCAGAGGAGGATCTGAAACTCCGCGGACCGGGGGAGTTTTTCGGCACCATGCAGCATGGTCTGCCCGACCTGAAGATCGCCGATGTCCTCACGGATCTCGACCTCTTGCTCAAGGCTCGTCAGGCAGCATTGGAAACCGTGGAGAAAAAAGAGAATATGGGGCGGGTCCTGTCGGCTCTCTCCATGCAGTACGAGGGTCAGTTCCTCCACATTACGGAGACATAAGGCGAACAATGCTTGACACCACACGTCACCATGACATACAATGATTCCATGAAAAAAAGGGGAGGCGCATAGCTTGGTCAAGGTATTGGTAAACGGAGCCTGCGGTCGTATGGGACAGGCGGTTCTCGCAGCAGTGCTTGAGGATAGCGAACTGAAGCTTGTGGGAGCTGTGGACATCAAAGGTGGGATGGACGCGGGAGAACTCATAGGAAGAGAACCCTGCGGAGTAGCGGTGGAAGAGGATCTGGTGGCGGCTCTGGCGAATCACAGCCCGGAGGTCATGGTGGACTTCACGCAGCCCGACGTTGTCTTTGACAGTGTCTGCACGGCCATCAAGGCGAAGGTTTCGCCTGTAGTGGGCACCACAGGGCTTTCTCCCCGACAGAGAGAGGAGATCGGGAAGCTTTGCGAGGAACACGGAACGCCTGCCTTTATTGCGCCAAACTTTGCCATCGGGGCGGTGCTCATGATGCTTATGAGCAAACAAGCGGCAAAGTACATGCCCCATGTGGAG
>CAMIWP010000175.1 GCA_946402475.1 uncultured Selenomonadaceae bacterium | reverse complement strand
CCAAAGCCGCTACGGTCTTTGACCGTCAGTTGGGAGAGTTCATGGGAAGAATGCGCGAGGATGATGTGCTGATGATCACGGCAGATCACGGTTGCGATCCCGGCGCTCCGGGAACGGATCACACGAGGGAGTACATTCCCCTTTTGATTTACGGGAAGCCCATCCGGTCGGGAGTGAATCTGGGGACCTATCCTACCTTTGCCATGATCGGGGCGACGGTGGCGGATATGTTTCGGGCGGATCTCGTCACCAAAGGCGAGAGTTTCCTGCCGCGCATCCTGAAGTAGAAGAGCCTGTCGGAGTCTTCGGTGTTCGCCGAGGGGGATTGGGAAAGCGGAGAATACGGATGGGAGGATTTTGTGGTGAGTGATGCAGAACTCGTGGAACTGGCAAAAAAATATCGGGAACACGCCTATGTGCCCTATTCCGGATTTAAGGTGGGAGCAGCGGTGGTGACGAAGGGAGGAAAGACATACGGCGGTTGCAACATCGAAAATTCCTCTTATCCCGTGACGAGTTGCGCCGAACGCACCGTTATTTTCAAGGCGGTGTCCGAGGGGGAGAAGTCCTTGGCGGCCTTGGCCGTGGTGGCGGACACGGACGGCCCGTGTGCCCCTTGCGGCGCATGTCGCCAGGTGATTGCGGAATTCCACATTCCAAAGATTATCATGGCTAACATGAAGGGGGCGATGAGAACCGTCACCCTTGAGGAATTGCTTCCCTTCGCCTTTTCCGGCGATGACTTGAAGTAGCGTTTAAACGCTCAAGGGATTACGCCATTCTCTTTCCAGCATTTCCAAGCTCCATTTCGCATTGGCGGGACTGGTGGAAGGCAGCCTGCAGAAGCGGATGCTCGGTAGGCACAGGAGATCTTTGTTGTATTTCTTGAAGCATTGGAAGGCTTTTCCTCCGTTGAAACAGATGGTGCGTATGGCTGGATATTGTTCGAGCAGGGTTGTGAAGTCATTGCCGTTCTCGTTTTTTATGCTGGAGTCGAGGCTGCCGTTCCTGTCGCAGGAAGCCATGGAGTCCCAGAGGGCAATGTGGTGCCGAAGCAACAGGGACAAGCGTTCTTCATAGACGGCGGGAGGGGCTGGCAGCCCCTCCAGGATGCGGGCCATGAGCGGCCAGAAACGGTTTTGGGGATGGGCGTAATACTGTTGCATCTTGAGGGAAGCTATGCTTGGCATAGACCCCAGGATGAGGTGGGTACAGGTTTGGTTGATGCTTGGCAGGAAGCCGACGCAATGGGAATAGGATGGTTGCATTGAGGATTCCTCCTATGTGGTTTTCTTCATCATAGCATGTTTTGCTCCAAACAAAAAAGGATTTCCTCATGGAAACAGCGTAACATAATACGGACATCGTTTGCTTTGACGAATGGGATGCATTGATTTGGAAAGGGAGGTCGTGGACATGTCGATTGTTGCGGCTGTAGTTGTGCCTCATCCGCCGCTGATTCTGCCCGAGGTCGGACGCGGTGAGGAAAAGGGGATACAGGATACCATTGATGCCTATCGAAGGGTGATGGAGCGTGCGGCTGCCATGAAGCCGGATACGGTGGTGGTGGCCAGTCCCCATTCCGTCATGTACGCAGATTATTTTCACATTTCTCCCGGAGCGGGTGCAAGCGGGAATTTCTCCCGGTTCCGCGCTCCCCAGGTGGAGGTTCGAGCGGATTACGACGAGGAATTTGTCAAGGTTCTATCCAAGCGTTGCGAAGATGCCCTCCTGGCGGCGGGAACCCTGGGAGAGCGCAGTTCCTCTCTGGATCACGGAACCATGATTCCCCTGCGTTTTTTTCAGGAGCATTCCACGAATGCCAAGGTGGTGCGGATCGGCTTGTCGGGATTGTCGGCCAGGGAGCATTATGCCATGGGACAGCACATTCTGGCAACGGCGGAGGAATTGGATCGGCGTGTATTTCTCATCGCCAGCGGGGATCTTTCCCACAAGTTGAAGGCGGACGGCCCTTATGGCTTCGCCAAGGAAGGCCCGGAATTTGACAGGATCGCCATGGAGGCATTGGGAAAGGGAGATTTCCTTTCTCTTCTGGAGATGGACAGGGAGCTTGCCGAAGGAGCGGCGGAGTGCGGGCTGCGTTCTTTCTGGATCATGGCAGGAGCCATGGACGGGAAAAAAGTGAAGAGCGAGGTTCTTTCTTATGAGGGGCCCTTTGGGGTGGGCTATGGTGTCGTATGGATCCAGCCCTTGGGGGAGGATGCTTCGAGGAACATCGGAGAACAGTTGGAAATCCGTCACAGGAAGCGCATGGAGGCGCGCAGGGCAAAGGAGGATCCCTTGGTGCGACTGGCTCGCCTGAGTTTGGAAACCTTCGTGAGGACGAGGGACTACGCCAAGTTGCCGACGGATCTTCCCGAGGAACTTACGAAGAAACAGGCGGGAGCCTTTGTTTCCTTGAAAAAGGATGGCCAGTTGCGGGGGTGTATCGGAACCATTCAGCCCACACAATCCTCGCTGGCGGAAGAGATTTTGCGGAATGCTGTTTCCGCAGGGCTATACGATTCGAGATTTTCTCCTGTTCAAAAGGAGGAGCTTTCGGAGCTGGTGTACAGCGTGGATGTATTGGGAACGCCGGAGCCCATTGATTCCCCCAAGAAACTGGACGTTCATCGATACGGTGTCATCGTCCAGTGCGGTCATCGTCGAGGGCTGCTCCTTCCGGATCTGGCGGGCGTAGACACGGTGGAGCAGCAGATCGGCATTGCTCGAAAAAAGGGAAATATCCGCCCCGACGAGAAGGTTCAGCTCTGGCGCTTTGAGGTGGTGCGCCATCATTAATTAGAATCATTGATGAAGGACATTACATAACACTTGAATCATTCAAAAAATTCTTGTCAGAAGGATTGAGTTGTGGTACAATAAAAGCAAGTCGAGGGAGGTGCTGTCCATGATGATAATGCTAGCAGATGGGCGGCACAGTTGTTGCAGACCGACGTGAGATTCACGAAAAGGGGGAGAGTCCGATGGGACAGTGAAGCGCTTCCAAGGTCGGCAGAAAAGAGGATAACATGGCGTGACCGCCACTTGAAAGCAAGGCAAGTGGCGGTTCTTTGCTTTACGAGAAGATATCTATTCTGATATATCGAAGGCGAGGCGGTGTGACGGTGAAGCGGGGGCGTTTCAGCGAGCGCTTGGACGTTGTGATCGAAGAGGCATTGCGGCGTTTGAACAAGCGTATGAAATGGGCGTATTTCCGCGGAGAACTCCATGAATACCTTGCGCGTATCGGCTTGCCTGTGGAAAGAGAGGGAGAGCTGGATGTGGGCCGGTTCCGGGAGATACAGGAAACGGCGGGACGGCTTATGGCAGAGAAGATTCAGAGAGCTCGAAGGAAGGGGTATCTGAAGGACTATCTGCAGAAGATCAACATGATGGATATCCTCTTGGCATCGCATCATATACGGACTGTGAAGCTCAAGGCCGTCCCCTTGCAACGGATAGGAGCCGCTGGAAAAGAAGAGGATTGGTCGAAAAAGGATGAGTTTATCGTTCGTCGATTTACCGTGGTGAAATAAAAAGAGCGGATGCGTGTTCCCATCGCTTGGATGGTACGCATCCGCTTTTTTTAGGCCAGCTCGATGCCTTTGATCTTCTCCGTGATCTCAGCCAACTCCTTTTCTCCCGGAACGTTTGCCACACGGATTTTGTCCAAGCAGATCTCGCAGCCGGCAGCCTTGAGCTCGTCCTCCACGAGACCGATGCTCTGCCCGCCCCAGCCGTAG
>CAMIWP010000174.1 GCA_946402475.1 uncultured Selenomonadaceae bacterium | reverse complement strand
TGCTGGCGGCAAAGAAGGAGCTGACATGATAGCCGAAGCTGCCGTAGTAGGGATGCTCCTGTATGGCCATGATCTGGATGCAGTTGTAGCCGTCCCTGATGACCCGGGGCAGGACGTTTTCCTTGAATTCGGTGTAGGTGCCGACCTTTTCCGCATCCTGTCCCATGCCCACATGGCACTCGTAGATGAGAAGGGGATCCGTCTTGATCTTGAAGCCTTCGTCATGCCAGGCGAAGGGCTGGCGCGGGGCCCATACTTGAGCCGAGAAGATCTTCGTCTGGTCATCCTGCACGACGCGTTGGCACCAGGCGGGAATGCGTTCTCCCTCGCCGCCCCACCAGTGAACCCGCATCTTGTAGAGGTCGCCGTGCTTGATCTTGTCCGCCGGGAGTTTCAGCTCCCAGTTTCCGGTGCCGAGGATGTGCTTGCAACGGTAGCTCTCGTTTTCCTGCCAGCCATTGAAGTCCCCCACCAGATAGATGGACATGGCATTGGGCGCCCATTCCCGGAAGACCCAGCCTGTTTCCGTCCTGTGCAGGCCGTAGTAAAGATGGCCGGATGCAAAGTCGGAAAGGGTCATCTTCCCGTTCTGGGTCAGGCGGTTGATCATCCACTGGGCGTGGTCGTGCCTCCCACGGATGGCATCTTCGTAAGGCTCCAGCCATGAGTCGTGCGCTACGATACCGATGTGATTTTCGTTGGCCATGATTTCATTGCAACCCGTTCCTTCGGGACGGATTGCAACATTTCCCCCCCATCTCCTGTAAATTCACAAACAATTGGGAATACAATTCTCCATTCGACATATTCCCGGGAAAATCCTCCTTGCTGGAAGACTTTTTCGAAAGTAAAAATCTCATTGCGTTGCGGGCCCGGTCTTCGTATAATACTGCTTGCGCGCGGTGTTCGGAAGCTTTGCCTATGGCAAAACTGGAATATCGGCATTATAATTATATGGCGTTAGAAGGACTTTTCGTGGGCATGGTCGAATAAAGAGTTAAGAGTAATTCCGGTTTTATGAGGTGAGGGACTATGGAAATCCAGGAAGCAAGGGAGTTGACGGTGGACGCAGCCGTGGACAATCTGGACACCGTCAATCAATTCGTGGAAGATTTGCTGTCCACTACGGAATGTTCCATGAAAACCCGGATGCAGGTGGATTTGGTGGTGGAAGAGATTTTTGTCAACATCGCCAGTTATGCGTACACCCCGGGGTGTGGCACAGCTGTCATTCGGGGAAGGTTGGTGGAAGATCCCAAGGGGTTGGAACTTACCTTCATGGATGAGGGAAAGCCCTATAACCCTTTGGAGCGCAAGGATCCCGACACCAGCGCTCCTTTGGAGGAACGGGGCATCGGGGGCATGGGGATCTTTTTGGTGAAAAAGAACGTGGATGCCATCTCCTACGATTATAAAGATCGTCGGAATATCCTGACTATTCGTAAAAATATAGGGTGAGGAAAAGAACACGGGGGGACTTTTTATGGACAAAAGGAAGGAAGCCTTCGAACGGGCGCTGAAGGATCTTACGGACATGAAGAACCATGAGGCGGACTATGGGATCATTAACAAGTTCCAGCATATCATCAATACTTTTGCGAACATGGAGAGTGTCTGCGACCGCATGGCGGAGGACATCGCTGCCGAACAGGGGAAAACCAGGGAAGAGGTTCTGGAAGAATATTACGGGAAGGCATGATGGGAGCGGCGCGCTTCGCTTTCGGCTTGCTTTTTCTTGCGGTCTTTCTCTGGGGTTGCGGGAGCGCGGCTCACTACGAAAAATCCCTTCTGGTGATGGACACGGTGGTGAGTCTTTCCGCCTTCGGGGATGGCGGAAGGGAGGCGGTGGAGGAAAGCGAGGCCTGGCTGCGGGAGTTCGATGCCCTGGTGAGTCCTCGGGGCAAGGGCAGTCAATTGGCCTGTCTTGCGGATATGGCAGGGAAAGGATATGTGCAGCTTCATCCCGAGGTTTATCGCATGCTGGAGCTGTCTCAGGAGTATTCCCGGCGGACGGAGGGAGCTTGGGACGTGACGGCAGGTCCCCTGACGGAGCTTTGGGGCATCGGGACGGATCGCGCAAGGATTCCCTTGCCGGAGGAGATTGCTGCGGCAAGAAAGCTCGTGGGTTGGCAGCACTTGCTCCTTCGGCCGGAGGACGGAAGCGCCATGCTGGAGTTTCCCGGCATGAGCCTTTCCCTGGGAGGGATCGCCAAGGGGTTTGCCGTTGATCGGGTACGGCAGATCTATGAAAAGCATGGGGTCAGGAGCGGGCTCATCAACATGGGAGCCAGTTCCATGTACGCCTTGGGACAGAAGGAGAATCATTCTTGGAACATCGGATTGCGCCATCCCAGAAAGGAAGGGGATGGCGTTTATTTGACGGTGATTCCCTTGAAAGATCAGGCCCTTTCCACCTCCGGCGATTATGAGAGGTTTCTGGAAAGGGATGGAAAACGGTATCCCCACATCATGGATCCCGTCACGGGCTGTCCCGCGGACAGCGGCATCATGAGTGTCACCGTCGTCGTAGACGGGAGCATCCCGGAGGCGGGGACCCTATCCGATCTCTTGACCACGGCGGTATTCGTCCTGGGGCCGGAAAAAGGGAAGACCCTGCTGGATTCGCTGCCGGAAGAGATCCGGGGGTGCATCCTGGGTAGCGACTACGGTATTCGTTCTTCCCACGGTTTCCTTGAGGAAACGGAGGGCGTAGGAGAGGATTTTCACCTGGTTCCCTGAGAATGAAATGAGGGATTATTGCATATAGGGCTCCAAGAAGGAAAAGATCTTGGAGAAGTATTTCTCGGGGTCCGCGTTCTTCGCCGAGGCGTGTCCCGCGCCGATGACGGTGACGGCCTCCTTTTTCGGCGAGGAAGAGGCGTCCAGAAGTTCCTGCATCATCCCGCAGGGAACCAGCCGGTCCGCATCGCCGTGGATGAAGAGCATGGGAAGATCGGTGCGGGCCACGCTTTTCAAGGGATTGGCGTCGGAGACGGCGCACCCTGTCTTCATGCGGCTCACCGCATCCAGGCACTGCATGACGGGGAACTCCGGCAAGCCGAACAGCACCTTCAGCTGCATGGTGAACATGTCATAGGCATTGGTGTAGCCGCAGTCCTCGACCACCGCCACCACATGGGAGGGCCGGAGGGCCGATGCCATCATCACCGTGGCGGCTCCCATGGAAACCCCGTGGAGGACGATCCTCGCCTCGGGATCTTCCCGGGCAATCCTCTCTGCCCAGAGGGCGATGTCCTCGCTTTCCTTGGTTCCCATGGTAATGTAGGTTCCCTCGCTCTCCCCGGCAGCCCGCAGGTCAGGAGCCAGCACATGGTAGCCCTGCTTCAGGTATTCCTCCGCATAGTCCCAGGTGAATTCCTTGGTGCGCCCGTAGCCGTGGACGAGAATGGCCCAGCGATGGGAACTGCCGGAGGGGGAGAGATGTACGGCCCGAAGGGCTAACCCGTCCGCCGAGGAAATCTCCCATCTTTCCTCGGGAGCCAAGAGCTTTTTTGGCGGGACGAGAGAGGGGTCGGCGATTGCGGCGCAGGCCGGGGGCATTGCCTTGGGATCCTCCGCCGTACCCCGCTTCAGGGCATAGCCCAGGAAGTAGTCCCCTATGAAATAACCGATGGCGACCGTGAAGATCAGAAACGTCAACATACCGGCAAATATTCTTTTCATGGAAATCCTCCTTTAGACGGTTATAATCAGAGACACTTGAAAACACGGGGGTTCCAGACAATCTTC
>CAMIWP010000173.1 GCA_946402475.1 uncultured Selenomonadaceae bacterium | reverse complement strand
GTAAATCTGTCATCTTCGGATTACGATGGTTCGAATCCATCCCTGCCCACCACTTAGGAAGCAAGCGTCGCGAAAGCGACGCTTTTCTATTGTGCGAATGTAGGAAGATGAAAGATATATGGCGAAGAAACGAAAAAAGAAGAATCTCTGGCAGGAACTATCCGCCTTTTCGTTTAATTATCCATAGATGGAAAGTTCTTTGAAGCAGGTGGTTGTCATGTGGAAAAACATGAAGAAGTTGATAGGGAGGTACTACGCCGATCATTGCAGGTCGATCCGGCGGAAACTGACGGCCGTGGTGCTTTCCATCAGTACCGTAACCTTGCTGCTCCTGAGCAGCATCGCCTTTTACGGCATGTACGGCGCAAAGGAGATGGCAGTGAAGGTGGGTTCCGAGATCGGGGATCGATCCATCCGGGACAGCACCGAGCTGATGGAGGCGGACAAGCAGGCGGAGCTGGCGGAAATCGCCACGGACAAGGCCGGCGATATCAACCGGAGGCTCAGTCGGATGGTGAGCATTGTTCGGATGGCCGCCAACCAGATGAAGGAGATCGAGACACACCCCCAGAGATTCATACCCCAGGATGTGGATGTCTTCCAACCTGCGGAAAAGGGGGACATTGTCTTTTACCTGCAGTACGGGCCGGAGGTCGATGTGGCTGCCCTTCGGAACGAGATACGCATGGCGGCGAATATCCGGGATTATCTCAAGGGAGCCAAGGAAGAATATTCATCCTTTGAGTCCATCTTCGTAACCTCCAGGCACAACTTCACCCTTTCCGCTGAGGAATACGATGAGGATAGTGCAGGGGTGGAGCCCGTCTACGATGGCCTGGGATCGGATTGGTACAAGAAGGCGGCGCAGGAGAAAAAGCCGGTCTATACGAATGCTCGCAGGTTCGTGTTCAGCGGGAAGATGGGCGTATTCTGCGCGGTCCCCTACTACGGGAACGACGGAACCCTTCTGGGGGTGGCCGGCGCACAGTCTTCGGTGAATGAGCTGACGAACATTATACGGGACTTGGAACTTTACAACAAGGGCTTTTGTTTTGTCATAGATAATCGGGGCTATGTGATTCTCTCCTCCCGGGAGAACGAGGAAAGCGATCTTCGCATTGACATGGCAACGGATCTTCGGACATCCTCCAATGCGTTGCTGGGCGATGCGGTGAAGAAGATGGTGGCGGGGGAGACCGGCGTTGCCAAGGCGGAGATTGACGGAGAGGATTACTATATCGCTTACGCCCCCATTCCCCAAGCGGGGTGGAGTTTCGCGGCAGCTCTTGCCAGGGAGGATGTCATGGCCCCCATCGTGGAGGCGGATGCGCGCATCCGGCAGGTGACCCGGGAGAACGTCACATCCTTGGATCATCACATGGAAAGGACTATGTTGCTCATGGCCTTCGGTGTGGTCATATTACTGGCGGGAGTGATCTACATCGGTAAGAGATCTTCGGATAAGTTCGTCGAGCCCATTCGGATCCTGTCTGACGGCGTGCGGGAGATCGCCGGGGGGAATCTGGAAAAGAAGATCAGCATCCACACGGGAGACGAGATCGAGCACCTTGCCGCTTGCTTCAATGCCATGACGGACGAGCTCCAGAACTACATGAAAAATCTCAAGAAGATCACTGCGGAAAGGGAGCGGGCCGCCACCGAGCTCTCCGTGGCCACCGACATTCAGGAGAGCATGCTGCCCAATGAGTTTCCTCCTTTCCCGGACAAGAAGGAGTTTGACATCTACGCCACCATGCACGCGGCAAAGCATGTGGGGGGAGATTTCTACGATTTCTACCTGGTGGATGAGAGCCATGTGGTCATCACCATTGCGGACGTGTCGGGCAAGGGAGTTCCGGCGGCGCTCTTCATGGTCATTGCCAAGACCATCCTGAAGAATTTCGCCATGACCATCACGGGAGAGGACGATATGGCCGCCCTTGCGATCTGCGCCAACGAACGGCTCTGCCAGAACAACGATGCCATGATGTTTGTGACGGCTTTTATCGGTATGCTGGACATACGGACGGGCCGTTTCGTCTACGTGAATGCGGGGCACAATCCGCCTCTCGTCTATCGGGCGGCGGAAGACAGGTTCCGGTATATTTCCGTGAAGAAGAACCACGTGCTTGGGGCTATGGAGGGAGTGGAATACGTATCCCAGGAACTCGCGCTGTCGCCGGGGGATATGCTCTTCCTTTACACGGACGGCGTCACGGAGGCCATCGACGAGAGAGAGGAACAATACGGCGAGAAGCGCCTGGAGGAGTCCCTGAACCGGGCGGATGCCGGCCACAGCACTCCGAGGGAATTGTTGGAGGTCGCTCATCGTTCCCTGGAGGAGCATGTGGGGAATGCGGAGCAGTTCGACGACATTACCATGATGGCCCTGTCCTACCGGGGAAGAGGATGATGGGATCCTTTTCTCGGCCGGAACATGGGGGCGGATTTGTTGAGGCAGGTGAAATCGGTGGGAGACGGGGCGATTCTTTCGGGATACGGTGCCTCCCTGTTGGAAGCGCAGAAGGGATTCTCCTTTTTGGCGCAGAGGCTGCTTCGTTTGGAAAAACAGGTGGCGGCAGCATATGAGGTCCTGGGAAGGATCGAGGCGTGTTCCGAGGAGGTCCGGCGTTTCTTTGAGGACATCCGTCCTCTGGCAACCCGGCGCTTTGTCAGGATGCGGAATAAAAAAGTCTGGTTTGATCGGGCAAACGCTGCGCTGTTTCCCATGTTTGAGGCTGTTGCCCTGCCAGTTTTCGATACCTCCCGGCAGCCTATGCGGAACTACCGGGGGATGGAATTTGAGGGGTTTCGCTTCCTGCCCATGACCCAGAGGGAGTTCAAGAAGAGCTTCATGGCCAATACGGGAAACCCTTATCTTCAGAGCGCCGGGGGCTTTTCCCATTTTCCCGAAGGCACCTACAACACGGTGATCCTGACAAAGGAGATCCGGGGGAAAGAATCCCATTGGTGCTGGGTCAACGGACGGGACGGCTGGTACAGCAGCGGCGGCAGGGTTACCATGGTGCCCATCTGCCGCCTCCACGTGGAGGACAGCCCGGGCCTGGATGCCGTACAGACGGTTCGCGTCTGGTTTTCCAAGGATTTGATCCCTCAGGATATCAACGGGAGATTGACGGAACGATACGGGGAAATGATGGGCCTTTGGAAGGGCGGTTACCTGGACTTTGGAGCGGAGGGCATTTTCTTAAAGAAGCGGCAGCTTCTGTTGGATGTTCTTTCCGGCAGATTTCGGAGTCTTGCACTCGGGCATTCCATGGACTTCGCTGCAGAGATGGAGTCCGTGATCCCGCAGGGGCTGGTCCTCCCCATGGCAAAAAGAAAGCCCGGTCCCACGCAGGCGAGGCCGGATCCAAGGGAAAGCGAGAAACGGTTGATGGATGAGAAGAAGCGTGTGCCTCTGACTCGGGAACGCCTGGAGCGGGGGGCCTATCCCCAGAAGGTTTACTACGATGGGAGCCTCCTGGTGGATACCTTTATCACGGCAAACGGAAATTACGTTCAGGGATATGTGGCTGCGGGGATTTATCGGGTGGCCAGTGTGAATCCCGTGCGTAAGACGGTATTGCTGTACCATACGGAAAACGCCAAGAAGCTGTTCCAGAAGAATCCGGGGTTCCATTCGGTTTTTGAGACCTTCTCCGTTCCTTTCGGACGGGTGTTTGTCCCGGGGGAACCGCGTGCGGTTCCGGCTTCCGAAAAAAATTCCCGGCCAGGGGAAGAGAGCCG
>CAMIWP010000172.1 GCA_946402475.1 uncultured Selenomonadaceae bacterium | reverse complement strand
TACCAACGGTTCGCAGAAGAGCATGAGTCCAAGGAAAAAGGCCGTGGCATAAGAAGTCCATTCCCTGCGTCCTCCGGCAGCAACTCCCACCGTCGATTCCACCGCCAATCGTGGAGGCAGACTTCCCAAAAGGCTTCCCAAAATCCCTGTTCCCGAAATACCGAGGAACAGCTTCCTGGAAGGGCGTTCCTTTCCGAAACACTCGCCCCGAAAGACTTGGAATATCCCGATGGATTCCACCAGAAGGAGCACCAAGAAGGACACGATCACCTCCGGCAACAAAAGCCCCTTGGACACATCCAACTGAAAGGCGATTTTCCCCAATCCCTCCGGCAACAGAAACGGTGCGTTTGGGATCTCCCAAAAACCCTGAAACCATGCAATGACTGCCGTCGCCAATGTTCCGATCACCAAGGATGAAGCTGCGCCGTTCGCCATCAAGGCAAAGGTGGCAAAAATCCCCCAGAGGGACAGATAGGCCACGGGATCCATCAGATTCCCCAACATCATCACATCGATGGGCGAGCCCACCACGAGCCTACCCTGTATGAGTCCCTGAACCACTAACAGAAGCCCGAGGCCACCCGTCAGAGCACGGCGAAGGCAGATGGGAATCGCTCCCATGACAACATCCCCCAAAGGTGTGAGCAAAAAGAGCATCCCCAGAACCGAAGCGAGAAAGGCCGCTCCCAAAACCCCCTGCCAGCTCTCTCCCCGCGACAAGATCTCCACGTAGACGATCCACGCAGACAAGGCAACGCCCGGCGCAAGTACCAAGGGCTGTCCCGTCGCAGATCCCGCCAACAGGGTTCCCAGAATGGATACGAGCACACAGGAAACATACGCTCCTGTAAAATCCATCCCCGCCTGAAAGAGAAGAGATGGAATGACGATGAACCCGGTGAGCAATGTCATTGCATTGATCCATCCGGCCAATGCCTCCCGTGCCACTGCCCTACCCCAAGGAAATCGCCTTTCGGATGCCCCCATGAAACTCGCCACCCCATTGTCTCATGCAAAATACCATTCCCTATTGTAGCATATTTTCATTCACACTCCAAGAAAATACGCAAATCGATTTTATCGCACCACAACATACCTCCGATGGAGGGTATACATGGCATAGGGGCTGCCGTATGAAGATTTTTGCCTTCATGCGACAGCCCCTTATCATTTGCCATTGCCGTTGCCGTTGCCGTTTCCATTGCCATTGCCGTTTCCGTTGCTGAAGTACATGATCAGCCCCGTTCGATTGCTCACACCGTATTTTCGGTAGAGTTTGGACAGTGCTTTTTTGACCGTGATCTCAGCCACACTCATGTGCTCGGCGATCTCCCGATTGGAGAGCCCTTGGCGAAGCAGTGTGACGATGAGCCGCTCCCTGGAATCCGTCTTGCGGGAACCTCGGAAGAGCCGACGATTCTTACGGGCCGCCTGCAGGGCAAAGAGTTCCTTTTCTGCCAACTTCGACCAGGCAATGGAATTGTTGAGGTGGATGATCTCCCACTTTCTCTCCGTATCCGAAACGTGGGTTCTGGACACCCGGCGATAGATAAAGGTGGAATGCTGACTTTCGCGCATGGTATACAGACTGGTGTTCACGGGCTCCACATCATTGTTGATAATGCAGAGCCAATGATCTTCTCCCATGGGAACTGCTCGACAGAACTCATCGAAGAGCTTGCAGGCAAACATGGACGGCTGTCCCTGGAGAAAGCGCTTCTTCACTGCGTCTCTGCCCTCTGCATGGGCGGATTTTGCAGCACCTACCCAGATGATATCCGATGCCATATGATCGAAGAACACATCCAAGTTATTTTCGACATAGTAGGCATAGATGATCCTGCGCGTCAGGTCGATGATTTCTTTTTCCTCATGGTTGACTTTCATGTATCTTACTCCTTGCATGAAAATAGAATACGTCTATTATATATCGTATAAGGAATTTTGAAAGTATACATGAGTATAATTTTTATGGTTTATGATTTTTTGTTTCTAGCGCTGTTGAGAGGAAACACCTATCGTCAGCAGATTGAGCATGGGAACATGACGACCCACGCACCGGAACATCACTGCTGCGACGACGACGGTACCGAGAACGGCAAGATAGATGCAGACAGCCCAAAAAGCGGTCGCCACACGTCCCGATCGAGCGAGGATGACACTGTATATCGTGAGGAAAATCGGGTGGGCCAGATAGGAAAAATAAGAATGACGTCCCAAGAGAGAGAAAAGAGGGTTGAGCGCGGCGGGATACCGTTGGAAAGTAAAAATGGTGAAAAAGAACACGGAGGCCGCAACAGTATAGAAAATGCCAGCAGGACAGAGTTGATGTGCGGTGAAAATTGCCTCCAGCAGGGTGGAGCCAGAGAGTACCAGGTGGTAGTAGTAACCCAGCAAGAAGGCAAGGGTCAGCCAGAAGCAGCCGCAAATGACCGCACGATATTCCTGCATAAAATCCCGGAATTCATCACTGTGGACGGAAAGCCAAGCTCCCAGCAGGAAGATGAAGAGGTAGTGAAGCACCCAATAGTTCAGACGATAGAGAAGGAAAGGCTTCAGCAGGGAATCCTCCGGAAGGTCGGCAATGAAGTAATAAAAGGAAGCGTTGAAGCTGGAAAAGTAATCAAAGGCGATCTGAAGGAGGAACAGGACGAGAAGATCCCTCTTTCCCATGTGGCGCACCATGGCGATCCAGAAGGGCATGAGCAAGTAGAACCAGAGGAGGATCACCAGAAAGTAAAGGTGGTACTGGGTGAGGCCGAAGAACAGGAGCTTTGCGAGCTCCCATGGCCCGGGAACAGGGATGCCGTGAAAGAGGACGTTGATGGTGACGTAAAGGAAGGACCAAAAAAGATAGGGAATGAGCACCGTACGGAAACGGCGCTTCATGAATTCCAAGTAGCGAAAGGGCTCGTCTACATTGAGATTGTAAAAGAGACCAAAGGCAGAGATGAAAAAGAAGATGGGGACGCTAAAACGGGTGAACACTTCGAAAAGCGCTACCAGGTGAAGGTTGGCGGAGGGATTTTCCAAGTACTGGGATCCAACGTGGATGCCAATGACGCCCATCATGGAAATGCCGCGTATGTACTCAATGGCGGGAAGACGAGGTTTTTTCAAAGAAAGGACTCCTTGCTCAAGATTTCTATGGATATCATAACGGCATTTCTCCCTTTTGTAAAGGAATGTGTTTCTGTTCCTTCACTCCATCCCTCCCGGGTCTCATTCATGCATCAAGGGGCTGTCAAAGCACGACAGCCCCTTGTCACTTACTTCTGCAGAAAGATATCGCTCATCCCTCCTCGGGCATCTGAGGGGGTTCTCCCCTGAAATCGCCCCTCCCATGGCCCTTGTCAAAGGGATCGCCATGCCCCCACCTTTCATTCCTGAGTTTTTTTGCGTCAACGCCCAGGGACTTGGCAACATCTTCCCATCGGTTATTGATCTTCTTCATGTCAAGAACTTCCTGTATACTCTTCCCCGACTCCTTGGCGCATATCGCCGCAGCCTCAATGTCCCAGAAGCGATACCCCTTCTTCAGAAGCGCCTTCGCCGTCTCTGCGTCCACCTTTCCGCTCTCGGCCATACGCGCCGCAGACAGGGAATCCATCTCATTCCTCATCTGATCCTGTGTGATTCCCAGGGATTTCTCAATATCCCTCCACCGATTGTCCTTTGTCTTCATGGCCAGCACGTCCTTAAAGGACTTGCCGCTGATCTTCGCCAGCATGGCGGCATGACCGACGCTGCGGAAATCCGTGTCGGCATTTAACGCCTCAAGGATCTCCTTCCTG
>CAMIWP010000171.1 GCA_946402475.1 uncultured Selenomonadaceae bacterium | reverse complement strand
TCATCCTGTATCTTCGCCCGATGGAATGCCTCGTACTTGTCGCGAAGTCCTTTCAGGATCTCAATGGCGTCTTCCACCGTCGGCTCTTCCACCATGATGGTCTGGAAGCGACGGGAAAGAGCGGCGTCCTTCTCCAAATGCTTTTTGTACTCGTCCAAGGTCGTGGCCCCGATGATCTGTATCTCCCCTCTGGAAAGAGCGGGCTTCAGAATGTTGGCGGCATCCAGCGCCCCTTCTGCGGCTCCTGCGCCCACAAGGGTATGCATCTCGTCGATAAAGAGAATGACATCTCCCGATTTCAGGATCTCCTCAATGATGCCCTTTAACCGCTCCTCAAACTCGCCCCGGTATTTTGCCCCTGCCACAAGGGTGGCCATGGAGAGAGACACCACCCGCTTCTTTTGCAGCATGTGGGGAACACTGCCCTGAACAATGCGTTGGGCAAGCCCCTCGGCAATGGCGGTCTTCCCCACTCCCGGCTCGCCGATGAGGATGGGATTGTTCTTCGTGCGACGGGAAAGTATCTGTATCACACGCTGAATCTCCCCCTGACGGCCGATGACGGGATCCATCTTGTCCTGACGGGCCAGATCGTTGAGATTCCTTCCGTATTTATTGAGAAGGGGCGTCGTCTTCGGTCCCGATGCCCTTCCCTGCTTTCCGTCGGAGGAAGAGGCTCCTTGGGCGGTTCCTCCCAGAAGAGCCAAAATCTCCTCCCGCAGTTCCTCCCCGCGGATCCCGAGAGCCTCCAGTACCCTGGCTGCGGCGCATTCCGGATCATTGAGGATACTGAGGAGGATGTGCTCCGTGCCGATGTAGCTATGCCCCAGGGACTGTGCCTCGTTGACCGTCATCTCCATGATGTGTTTGGCCGTGGGGGTGTAATAGGGATTGTCCACGGGATAGGCCATATCGTTCACATCGCTCCCCTGTATCTGGCGAAGCACCGTGGCAAAATCCAGCCCCTTCGTGGCAAGCGCCCTTGCCGCAACGCCGCTGCGCTCATGGAGAAGCCCAAGCAGCAAGTGGACCGTGCCGATATAGTCCTGCTCCATTTCCTGGGCTTGGTACTGGGCGAATTCAATGGCCTTGATCGCCCGATTCGTAAAGCGATTCCGTGTGCTCATACTCCAACCTCATTCAACTCTGTGTTTCGACAGGGAACGGCGGACTGCGGCTGCCCGCATCCGGTCCACCTCGCTTCCCGACATGTTCTCATTGCCCGCCAGATTCTGCAGGTAACTGGTGCGGCTGCCCACGAGGATCTCGGAGAAGCACTCCTCTCCCACCTCGTCGATAAAGCCCATGTCGATGCCCAACCGCACCTTGCTCAAAAGATCCAGCACTTCCTTTTCCGACAGGAAGCGGGCATGGCACAAAATGCCGTAGGCGCGCCATACGGAGTCCTCCAGCTGATCCTTTCGATAGAGCTCCAGGGCCTTGCGGGCCCGCCGCTCATTGGAAGCGATCTCCTTCACCGCGCTTTTGAGATTTCCGATGATCTCCTCCTCGGAAAATCCCAATGTCAATTGATTCGATATCTGGAAGATATTTCCCTGCCACTCCTTATCATCTTCTCCATAAATTGCCCGGACGGATAGCCCAAGCTGCTGGGAAATGTTGCTGATGTTGCCGATGTTCCTGGTGTAGACCAGCCCGGGCAGATGCAGGAGGACGGACGCCCTCAACCCCGTTCCCAGGTTCGTGGGGCAGGAGGTCAGATATCCCATTTTTTCATCAAAAGCCACATCCAGCTTGGATTCCACCAGATCATCCATGCGGGATGCGGTGGCAAGAGGAGTATCCAGGTTCAGGCCGTTGACCATGCACTGGATGCGCAGATGATCCTCCTCGTTCACCATGATGCTCACCTGACGCCCTTCGCTGATGAAAGCCACGCGGTGCTGCAGGCTCCGCAGGAAATTCCGGGTGACCAGGCGCTTTTCGATGAGCACTTCCCTCTCCAGCGGCGTAGCCTTGTCCATATCCACCAGGTCAAAGGGCTGCCCCACGGCCTTTTCCATATCGGGGAGCACCGAAGCAGCCATTTCCTGCACCTTCGCAAGCTGGGAGAAATCCGCCCGGTTGGGGAAGGGGATCCCTCGAAAGTTTCTCGCCAAGCGGATGCGGCTGGAAAGAACCACATCGCCTTCCCTGCCGCCGAAATTCAGCCAAGGCAGGCTTGGGCTCCCAAAGAGATCAGTGTTGGACATCGCGGCTTCCCCCTTCCTGTTTCTCCAGTTCCCGCTCCAAAACCCGAATGCGGTCGCGGTACTCCGCAGCCTTTTCGTATTCCTCCTGGCGCACGGCCTCCTGCAGATTCCTGCGGAGGACCTCGATCTCGTGCTTCATTTCCAGTGTACCGCCGGATCGGTGGGGAATCTTCCCGCTGTGGACGCTGGATCCGTGGATTCGACGGAGCAAGGGTTCCAGCTGTTGCCGGAAGGTATCGTAGCAAACCGAGCAACCGATCTTTCCCGTCTGCCGAAAATCCTGATAGCTCATCCCGCAATTTGGGCATACCAGTTCATGATGCCGTTCCTCGGCATCATTCTCCGCCTCTGCCGCACTGCTGAACACTCCCTTGAGAAAGTCGTTCACGGACATGCTGTTCTGCTGGGACGCGAACATCGTCGTACCGTAGCCGGAGGCGCATTCCTCACAGAGGTTCTTCTCGATTCTCCCGTTGGGCCCGATCTGCATGATGTGGATGTGGGCCTCATTCTTGCCGCATTCGTCACAAACCATTTCCAATCCATCCTTTTCCTATGAAAAATTTTCCAAAGTGAGGAACATGGCCTTCAACAGCCGCACCCGTTCCTCTGCGGGCATAGTCTCCGACTGATAGGCCGTCGAGATGACCTGCATCATGAGAGCCGCCTCTCGGTTCGTTATCATCTGATGCTGGAGAAGGTAGCGCACCATGGACTGCACCTCGGCAAACTCCGTCTTATCGTTGATCTTTTCGAGCATGTCCTGATAGACGAGATTTTTCAGGGGAATCTGCAGAATTCGAATGTATCCCCCGAGTCCGCGCCTGGACTCCACCACGAATCCCTTGTCCTGGGTGAAGCGTGTGGACAGCACGTAGCTGATCTGGGACGGCGCGCAGGAAATCTTGTCCGCGATGTCCGTGCGGCGCAATTCCACCTTTCCGTCCTGTTGGGCCGCCAACTGACGCAGGATGTATTCTTCGATCAAATCCGCAATGTTGCTCATATCCTATCACCTTCACAAAATATCATTGACTATTTGACCTTTCGTTTTCTATTATAACGCAATTGTTCAAGTTTTGCCATAGGCAAAACACTCAAATTAGACGTTTCGACAGGTTTACCCTGTCATAACGCAATTGTTTCGATGTTTGTTTTCTCTTTGCCACTGTCGGCGCTATGCATTTCGGGCGAAAACAACGAGCCCGGAAAACGATAACGGATACCGCTTTCCGGGCTCGCTTGTATAGATTCCGTTCGGCCTGAACGTGACGCCTTTGGAAAACATCATTCCAAGCCTTTAAGACAAGGGGTTCCCACGAGATAAGAGATCGGCTCTTCTTCACTCAATCCTGAAACAAGGCCCTTGAGAAATCCTCCGCAACGAAGGGACGCAAATCCTCCACCTTTTCCCCCACACCGATCCACTTTACCGGCATGGAAAGCTCCGCCTGGATTCCAATGACCACGCCGCCCTTTGCCGTTCCGTCCAGCTTGGTAAGCACCACACCGGAGACGGGGGCCGCCTGGGTAAAGAGTTTTGCCTGGCTGATGGCGTTCTGCCCCGTGGTGGCATCCAGAACCAACAGCGTCTCAT
>CAMIWP010000170.1 GCA_946402475.1 uncultured Selenomonadaceae bacterium | reverse complement strand
AGGAACATCACCCATGTCTTTTAGGATACACCAATCGAGTATAAAATTCCATACAAAAAAAAAAAATCCTTCCACCAAAAAAAAATTTCGCAAAACCACGATAAATATTTATTATTGTATCATAGATTCGCCGAGAGTATGGTATAATATCAAAAGATAAATCGAATTTATAAGGAGCGATACCATGGAGTTACGTCAACTGGAATACTTCCAAATGGCCAGCCGCCTGCGCAACATCACTCGGGCAGCGGAACGGCTGCGCGTCTCCCAGCCGAACATCACCGTCGCCATCAAGAAGCTGGAATCCGAGCTGGGCATACAGCTCTTCGATCGCAGCCAGAAGCAGCTCTCCCTGACCCCCGAAGGAGCCGTTTTCCTCAACCGCATCGATCTCGCCCTCAGGAACATTCAGGACGCCGTCCTGGAGGTCAACGACTACAAGCAGCTCCAGAAGGGAACCATCAAGATCGGCATCCCCCCCATGATGGGCGCCTACCTCTTCCCAAAGATCTTCTCCAGCTTTCGCAAGCGCTACTCCAGTCTGGACATCTATCTCTACGAGGAAGGCTCCATGACCATCCGCGAACAGTTGGAGCGGGACGAGCTGGACTTCGGCATCATCATCATATCCAACGCCTCCACCAGCCTGCAACTCCTGCCCATGTCCAAGAACCAGATCATGGCCTGCGTCACGGAAAGCAGTCCCTTGGCAACGAGGGAGAATCTGTCCCTTCGCGACATCGCCGCATCCGACATCATCATGCAGAAGGATGGCTCCTTCCTGCGGCAGACCATCCTCCAGGAAATGAAGGATGCGGACATCTCTCCCAACATCGTTTTGGAATCCAACCAGGTGGTCACCATCAAAGGCCTCGTATCCAGGGGCGTTGGCATCGCCTTCCTGTTGGACATCGTGCTGGAGGACTTTCCCGGCATCCGCGCCGTCCCCTTGGAGAACCCGCTCTTCGTGGACGTGGGACTCGCCTGGAAAAAGGATCGCTACATCTCCAAGGCGGCCCAGTCCTTCATCGACTTCTGCAAGGACATCCTGAAGCGCACCAAGAAAGATCTCTGAACCTCACAGCCCCCGCTGCGGCTCTCCGCGAGGACCTTCCCTTCCCGCAGAGAGCCGCTTGCGTTTCCCGGCCCCGTGATGACCCGAGCCGCATCAATCGTGCCTTTCGTCGATGACCCGCTTCGTCTTCTTCTCGCTTCTGGGCAGAAGACCGATCTCCACCACCTTGACCAAGGGGGTGAATCCGATCCTGCTCTTCACCGTGGCCGCGATTCTTCCCGCCATTTCCTGGAAGTTCACGCTTCCGTTGGTTTCCACATAGAGACGCATGGTATCCTTTCCGTCCAAGTGGGAGATGCGGATCTGGTACTCGCTGGAAAGTTCCGGGAAGCCCTCCAGGATCTCCTCGATCTGTTTCGGGAACACGTTGACGCCCTTGATCTTGAACATGTCGTCGCTGCGCCCGGAGATGATGTCGATGCGTGGGAACCTGCTCCCGCAGGGGCACTCTCCCGGAAGAATCCTGGAAATATCATGGGTGCGGTAGCGGATGAGAGGAGCTCCTTCCTTCACCAAGGTGGTGATGACGATCTCGCCGAATTCGCCGTCGGGGACGTTCTCCCCGGTCTTCGGGTTGATGATCTCAAGATACACGTAGTCATCCCAGATGTGCATGCCCGCGTCATGCTTGCAGCTGATGCCGATGCCCGGCCCGTAGATCTCCGTGAGACCGTAAATGTCGTAGAGCTCTATGCCCAGTTCCGCGGAGATCCTCTCCCGGATCTTCTTGCCCCATCGCTCCGATCCGATGACGCCCTTCCGGAGATGCACCTTGTCCCGGATCCCCCTCTTCTCGATTTCCTCCGCCAAAAGGAGCGCATAGGAGGATGTGGCTGTGAGGACCGTGGTCTTCATGTCCATCATCATCCGAAGCTGCTTGTCCGTGTTGCCCGGTCCCATGGGGACCACCATGGCCCCCAACCGTTCCGCGCCGTTCTGGAAACCGATGCCCGCGGTCCAGAGTCCGTAACCGGGGGTGATCTGGATGCGATCCTTCCTGGTGACGCCCGCAAACTCATAGCAACGCTTGAACATCTCCGCCCAGTCCTCCACGTCCTTCGCCGTGTAAGGAATGATGACGGGAATGCCCGTGGTTCCCGAGGAGGAATGGATGCGCACCACATCTTCCTCCGGCACCGCCATGAGACCCAGGGGATAGGCATCCCGAAGATCCTGCTTCTGGGAGAAGGGAAGGCTTTGGAAATCCTCCGGTGTCTTCACCCCTTGGATTCCCGCTTCCTTCAGCTTTCTCCCGTAGAAATTGTCGACCTGCAAAAGCCTTTGTATCTGGCGATTCACCTGATTCAGCTGGACTTCGTTGATTTTCATGAGATCCCCTCCGCATACACCAATGCCCGCTCGTTCCCTTCGAGAAATCTGGCGGGAACCATTTCCCTCATGGCCGCCCGAAGATCCTCCGCCGCAAGGCCCAGCGTTCCCGTCCTCGCCGCCGCTCCCAAGAGCAGCACATTAAGGACCTTCGCCGATCCAAGCTCACGCGCCGCCTTCTCGCTGTCGAGAAGGACGAGATTCCCCACGCTTCCCCTGAGAACCTCCAGAACTTCATCCAAGGGATAGGAGGATGCCCCGATCAGAGCACTGACGGGCAGAATGGGCGCAATGCTCGCCACCACGGTGCCGCCCTCCTTCAGAAAGGGAAGATGGCGCACCGCCTCCGCCGGCTCAAAGCCGATGATGAGATCCGCTTTTCCCGGAGGAATCATGGGAGAGTGGATCCCCTCTCCCAAGCGCACATGGGAAAAAACACTGCCCCCCCGTTGGGCCATGCCGATGGTTTCCGCCGTCTTCACCGGGATCCCCCGCTTCATGGCGGCGGCCGCTATGAGCCTGGAGGCGAGGATGGTCCCCTGCCCTCCGACACCGCACAGAATGATGTTCCTACGCTTCATTTTTCTTGCCACCCCCAATGGCGTGCACGGGACAGATCTGCTCACAGAGGGTGCAGCCCGTACAGAGTTTCTCGTCGATAAATGCCTTCTCTTCTTTGAGGATGAGGGCCGGGCACCCCAGTTCCCCTATGCACTTCTTACAGCCGATGCACGTTTCCCTGTCCACAACGGAGCGGCCCGCGGGCTTTGTCACGGCAATGCAGGGGGAGCGGAAGATCACGGCCTTCACCCCCGGCTCCTCCGCCACCCTTCGGATCGTGTCCCGGGAAGTCTCATAGTCCAACGGGTTCACCGTCTCCACCGTCTTCAGGCCGACGGCCCGCAGGACGTTCTCTATGCTGACCTTTTCCACCACCTGCCCCATGACCGTGCGGCCCGTGCCCGGATGCGGCTGATGGCCGGTCATGGCCGTGGTGGAATTGTCGAGGACCACAAGGGTCATGTCCGCTTGATTGTAAAAGGCGTTCACGATGCCGGTGATCCCTGCGGCGAAAAAGGTGGAATCCCCCACAAAGGCAAAGCATTTCCGTTCCCCGTCCAGATGCCCCACGCCCTGGGCGATGTTGATGCCCGCCCCCATGCAAAGGCAGGTGTCGCACATATCCAAAGGCATGGCGTTCCCCAAGGTATAGCAGCCGATGTCGCCGCAGTAGATGGTCTTTTTTCCCTTCATGGCCTGCTTCACGGCATAGAAGGAGGCCCGATGAGGGCAACCCGCGCAGAGCACCGGCGGGCGGACCGGAAGGGATACTTCCGGCGAAGGGGAAGAGGGGGCTTCCGCCGTCTCCCCGAGAAAAGCGCGGATCGCCCCGGCCACGGAGGCCGGGG
>CAMIWP010000169.1 GCA_946402475.1 uncultured Selenomonadaceae bacterium | reverse complement strand
GCCCAGTCCCACGCCGTCCGCCGCGCCCTCGATGAGTCCCGGAATATCCGCCATGACGAAGCTCTTCTCGTAATCCGTCTGCACCACGCCGAGAACAGGAGTGATCGTGGTGAAATGGTAGTCGGCGATCTCCGGCCTGGCTGCGGAGACGGCTGCCACCAGGCTGGATTTTCCCACGCTGGGGTAGCCCACCAGCCCCACATCGGCCAGGAGTTTGAGTTCAAGCAGAAGGGTCCGGCTCTCTCCCGGCTCGCCGAACTCCGCAAAGGTCGGGGCGCGATTGGCGGCATTGGCGAATTTCGCGTTGCCCCTGCCTCCCCGGCCTCCTTTTGCCACCACGGCTTGCTGGCCGACTTCCGTGAGATCCGCCAAAAGTTCTCCCGTCTCCTCGTCCCTGACCACCGTTCCCGCCGGGACCTTCACAATGCAGGGGGAAGCATTTCGCCCATACTGGTTCTTGATGTCGCCGTTCTCGCCGTTCTCGCCCTTGAACTTCCGATGATAGCGAAAATCCAGCAAGGTGTTCATGTTCGGATCCACCCGAAGGATGATGTCCGCACCCTTTCCGCCGTCACCGCCGGAAGGGCCTCCCTTGGGCACGAATTTCTCCCTGCGGAAGGCGGACTTCCCGTGTCCTCCGTCCCCGGCTTTCACCACGATCTTCGTCCGATCGATGAACTGCATGTCTGCCCCCTCCACAATACAACAATACCTGCGCCATCCCTAAGGCAGCGCAGGTATGATATTCCATTTCCTTACACAGCATGCTGTTCCTTTTCAGTGTAGACACTGACCTGACGGCGATACTTTCCCTTGCGCTCAAAGGCAACCTTGCCATTGACCTTCGAAAAAAGCGTATCGTCCTTGCCAATCCCCACATTGTGCCCGGGATGGAAATGGGTCCCCCTCTGGCGAACCAGAATGCTTCCCGCATGAACCATCGTCCCAGCCTGCTCCTTGACACCCAGTCGCTTCGAATGGCTGTCGCGACCGTTACGGGTGGAACTCACGCCCTTTTTGTGAGCAAAGAGCTGCAGATCAAAATCAAACATCTACGTCACCTCCTGTATCTTCCGGATCCGCACAGCTTTCGGACTGAGCTTTTCGATCTCAGCCAGTCCCAAAAGCATCGTTTCCAAGATTGCTTCCGTCAAATCATCGGGAGCCTCCAGGAGCCTCATGCTGAGTTTTCCGCTCGCCACGGAATAATCCACCTCGCGATGCAGGTACTCTCCCACTCCCAAAAGGGCAGTCTGCGCGAGGGAAGACACCCCGGCGCAGATGATATCCTTCCCCCGTGCCGCCGTGCCGCTGTGGCCCGTGACCTGAAAGCCGGATATCCGCTCCTCCCGATCCAAAAAAACAGAAATCTCCACCATGGGAATCAGGCTTCAATCTTCTCGATGACAACCTTCGTGAAAGGCTGGCGATGCCCCTGGCGGCGGCGATAGTTGGACTTTGCCTTGTACTTGAAGATGCGGATCTTCCGCGCCTTGCCCTGAGCTTCCACCTTGCCCGTGACCTTCGCGCCCTCTACCAAGGGTTTGCCCACCTTTACATCATCATCGTTCACCACGGTGAGCACCTGATCGAAGACAACGGAATCGCCCTCTGCGGCCTCAAGTTTCTCCACAAATACCTCATCGCCCTCCGCGACGCGGTACTGCTTGCCGCCCGTCTTGATAATCGCGTACATGAAAACACCTCCCTGCTGGATGACTCGCCGACTGCGGTACGGCATATCGCCGTTTATCGAACCCCATCGTGCGGTTGGGGACGGACATGAACCATCCGCCCGAGCGCCCCATACGGGCGCTACGATAAAAAATGATAACA
Source organism: uncultured Selenomonadaceae bacterium (assembly GCA_946402475.1). The sequence continues at coordinate 1,998 of CAMIWP010000169.1, read as the reverse complement.
TATCGACCAAGAGATGTCAATGTTAAATAAACTCACCCTTCTCCCGCGCTGACAAAAACCGCATTGTCCCCCGCATGGCCGATGTTATCTTGCCACATCAGCTCGTTGGCGCTGTTCAGGAGGAATCTGCCGGTCCCGTTCGTATACTGCACCTTCTCGGTCTCTTTGCCCTTCTCGTCAAACAGCAGAACACTGTGGCGGCCGTTTTTGTAGCGGATGGCATTGCTGCCCGCGGGTTCCGCCGTCATCGTCCAGACTGACATCTCATAGGCGCTGCTGCTCCAGTGGATCGAAACGTCGTACTTTCCCTTCTCCTTGCTCTTGGCAATCTGAATGACCCCTCGTCCCGCGATTTTCTCCGCCCAGTTTCCCAGCAGGGAATCCGTCGTATATCCCATCCGCATCATATCGCGGTTGGCCGCAAGCGCCTCGTACCACTCTTTCATGACGACGCCGGCACGGGTTTTCCCGTCGGCAAAGGCCGCCTTGTAGAGCATTTCGCTCCCGTCATCCCGGACCTTGCGGATGTAGTTTTCCTTTCCTTCCGCCAAGAAGAAGTCCACGCGGCTTCCCTCCTCGGGCAAGGAAAGCACCACGTATTCCCCGTCCGGAGTCTCGCTTGCGTCGGCATACCGACAGGCCGCGCCGTACAACAGGGGCTCCACATAGGGCGCGGGGTCAAGGCCGTTGGGCTCTATGGGACCGTATTCCGTCGTGCTGACGGTGTAGCGCATGCCGGGACGATACAACACCCGAGCAAGGCATATACCGACATCGCTGTTGTCAGCGGATTCCGCATGGAGCTTGTTCTCCTTGACAAACGATTCCCGCACGGATTCCCATGCCCATTGATTGAGAACGTTCCACTGTCCCTGATCCCTCTCCATGGCCTTCCTGTCTTCACGCACATAGCGAACGTCCGTGGGGTGGAAGAACAGGTAGTGATTGCCCTCTTCGTCCCTTGCAAAGGGCTCCGCGCCGGACATATCGGCGCAGAGCATCTCATGGAATTTGCGCTCATCCATCCGGCCGATGCTGAAAAGCCACCCTGCTCCGTCGGTCCCGCGATTCAATGCCTTTTCCGCGAGAACCGACGCTTTCTCCGAAACGGTGAAGAGCCTGCCCTTTTCCCTCGTTTCCGTCAACAGAAGTCCGTCATACTTCAGGGGAATCGACAGGCGCAAGCCCTTGTTCTCATAAACACGGGATTCCCCCTGTTCCACAGTGCCCGAGGGAACCGCCAAAGCGTCCTTGGATGCAGCCGAGCACACCGCTTGGTATCCCGCTGACGGAAGCAACGCCAATGTCGCCGCAAGAACGGCGAGCGTCACCGCCTTTTTCTTCCTCTTGTCCATAGAAATCCTCCCGTCTATTGAAAACGCCCCCTCATGGCCGCGCATCACGGTCTCAGTTGCAGATTCACAAGGAAGGCAATACAGACGATCCACATGATGAGACTGACTTCCCGAGGCCTTCCCGCCAGAGTCTTGAGAACAGCATAGCTGACGAAACCGAAGGCGAAGCCGTTGGCGATACTGGAAGTGAGGGGCATCATGATGATGGTGAGAAAGGCCGGAAGAGCTTCCGTAAAATCCTTGAAGTCAATGTCGCCCACCTCGGACATCATGAGAGCGCCCACAAGGATCAAAGAGGGCGCCGTGGCAAATCCCGGTACCAGCCCGATGAGAGGCGCGAACAGGAGAGCCACAAGAAACAGCAGTGCGACCGTGACGGCCGTGAGTCCCGTCTTACCGCCTGCGGCAATGCCCGCAGCGCTCTCGATGTAGGAAGTCACCGTGGATGTGCCGAAGACCGCGCTGCACATGGTTCCCGCCGCATCCACCGTAAGGGCTTTGTCCAGGTTCTCGATCTCACCGTTGGGCTTCACCATCTTTGCCTTGGCAGTGAGGCCGATGAGAGTCCCCATGTTATCGAAGAGCTCCACCACCGTAAAGGTGAAGATGATGGAGACGATGCCGTAGTTCCAGGCTCCCACGA
>CAMIWP010000168.1 GCA_946402475.1 uncultured Selenomonadaceae bacterium | reverse complement strand
CGCCCATGAACCGCTTCAAGGCATCGGGACCGCCCTGCTTCGCCATGTAGCGAAGCACCATGTAACCGGCTGCATAATTCTCCTCATGTCCCGTTCCCCTGCTGGTGTAATCTGCGGTCTTAGCCACTGATGTCGTCAACAGGTCCCTCCGCTGATCATCTATGCCATGCACCAGTTCCGCGATGCCCTCTGTAAGCGTCTCCGGCAAATTTGAAAAGTTCGTGATGCTGGATGCCATGATGGCATGAACCATCTCATGGGCAATCGTGCGGTCAAGCACCCCGGTCCCTGACGGGTTTTTCCCGTTGACATTAGCCGTATCCTTTATGTCCAGATCCTTGAACCACTTCATGTTCACGTTGAGTTCCAAGCTCTTGGTCTCTCCGGTTCTGCTGTCATACCCATAGCTAACCCATGCCAAAGCTTTATCCATTCCACTCAGTAATGTATCGGTCTCCGTATCAACAAATTTCATGGTGATATCCTTGACTTCCGGCCACTCATTGCGGAAGCTGATCCCATAAGACTGCTCGATCAAATCCAGAGAATTTTCCAACCACTCCGTGCTGAGGGCGCTGACGATCATGTCCTGCACCGACTCGTTCTCGATGCCCGTCTGCCCATCCAGCAGGTACATGCCGTTGTACTGCACCAAGGCATTATCGTCCACCTGACGGATGTATTGATCCACTTCCTTCTGGATGATGGCCCGATCCTCGTCCGTATTGTGATCGTTGGCAGAATCCAGAGCCTTCTCCTTGAGGGTTCGCAAAATGTCCACCGTCGAGGACACCGCACCTTCCGCCACCTTCAGAAGCGCCGTCCCGCTCTGGGTATTCCGAAAATCCTGCTCCAGCCCCCGGAGCTGAACGCGCATCTTCTCCGATATAGAGAACCCCGAGGCATCGTCCTCGGCACCGTTGATGCGCATGCCGGAGGAAACCTTCTTCAGGCTCTTGGAAAGGGCCTTCGAGTTCTTGTTCAATTTATTCAGCGTATTCTCCGCCGACAGATTATGTTTTACCACCATTGCCATGGCTCATCGCTCCTTCGTGGTATTCATTACTCCCTTGCTCAGTATATCGTAAAAAAACAGAAAAACTTAAGCTCTTTGGATAAATTCTGCGCCGCCACACCGTTATGACGGGGCAAGCCCGTCGAAACGCTCACTTGGAAGTTTTGCCTATGGCAAAACTGGAACAACGGCGTTATAATATGTGCAAATGATTTGACTTGAGAGGATACCCAATGCAACGAAGAAATCGTTTTCAGTGGATGCAGCAGTTTCTCGACCGGTATGCGGATACCATCCTGCCCGGGGCGCTGATGCTTCTCGACTACGGCATGATTGTCCTGGCGGAGATGCTCTCCTATGATATGCGCCGCTTTTGGCTGCCCAATGCCAACCCGGCCTTTCATGTCCCCAATGTCTACATCTATGTGATCGTCCCCACTATTTTCCTCTGCTTCCTGAAGTCCACGGATGCCCACATGCGGAGCACTCCCTTTTGGAAAATGGCCCAGAATGTCTTCTGGGCGGTCTTCTACAGCCTGCTCACCATCATCATGCTCATGTACTTCGGCAAGGTGGGAGAGGTAGTGTCCCGCCTCTTCGTGGGCATGACGGGGTGCTTCGCCTTTGTCTTCATCCTGTCGGCCCGGTACTTCTTCAAACAGTACATCAACCGGCACAGGATCTTCCAGATCCCCGTGCTCTTCGTGGGAGCCGGGAAGACCGCAAAACTCCTGCTGGACGCCTTTAACAACGACACGGGCTTCGGCTACAAGGTCATCGGCTTCATCGAAGACAAGCCCGAGCGCTCCCCCATCGTCGATCGTGTGAGAGTGCTGGGGCATTTCAACAACATCGAGCGGGTCATACAGATGACGGGGGTGAAGGATGTCATCGTCACCGTACCCGGGCTTTCCGCCACGGAACAAGTGGCCTTGGTCAACCGCATCCAGCCCCTGGTGAAGAACGTATCCTTCGTCCCGGATCTCATCGGGACCCCCGTGGGAGCCATCGACATCGAGACCATTGTGGACTCCAAGCTCATGCTCCTTCGGGTGCGGAACAACCTCGCCCGCTGGTACAACCGGCTGGCAAAGCGGATCTTCGACATCGTAGTGAGTCTCTGCGGGATGGTCTTCGTCCTTCCCTTGGGCATCTTTATTGCGGCAGCCATCTACCTGGACAATCCCGGGCCTGTGATGTTCGCCCATCGCCGCATCGGTCAGCACGGAAAAGAGTTTCCCTGTTACAAGTTCCGCTCCATGGTAACGGATGCGGATGCCGTGCTGGAGCGGCATCTGACGGAGCATCCCGAAGCTCGGGAGGAATGGGAGCAGGACTTCAAGCTCAAGGACGATCCCAGGGTGACCCGAGTGGGGCGCATCCTCCGAAAGACCAGCTTGGACGAACTCCCCCAGCTGGTAAATGTCCTCAAGGGGGAGATGAGCCTTGTAGGTCCCCGTCCCATCGTCCGGGCGGAGATCGAAAAATACAGGGATTACTTTCATGACTTCTGCCTGGTTCCTCCCGGCATCACGGGCATGTGGCAGGTGAACGGCAGGAGTGACACCACCTATGAAGAACGGGTGCAGATGGACTCGTGGTATGTGCGGAACTGGTCCGTTTGGATCGACATCGTATACCTTCTGAAGACCATAAAGGTCGTGTTCAGCGGGAAAGGAGCCTATTGACATGCGAGTGGCAATCGTCTGCGACTGGCTGGTGACCTTCGCCGGAGCGGAAAAAGTGCTGGAACAGATGGTGGAGCTGTACCCATCGGCGGATCTCTTCTCCGTGGTGGACTTCCTTTCCGCAGAGGACCGAAAGCGCCTGCGGGGGAAGTTTGCCCGGACCTCCTTTCTGCAGGATCTTCCGGGGGCAAAGGATCATTACCGCAGCTACCTTCCCCTCATGCCCCTTGCCATGGAGCAGCTGGACCTTTCCGGCTACGATGTCGTCATCTCCAGCTCCCATGCCGTGGCGAAGGGCGTTCTCGTGGGGCCGGATCAGCTCCACATTTCCTATATTCATTCCCCCATCCGCTACGCTTGGGACCTGCAACACCAGTATCTCAGGGAAAGCGGCATGGATCGCGGGCTCAAGGGCTGGGCGGCAAAGGTGATCCTTCACTACATGCGCCTCTGGGATGCGCGCACGGCAAACGGCGTGGATCACTTTGTCGCCAACTCCCGCTTCGTGGCCCGTCGCATCGAGAAATGCTACCGCCGGAAAGCGGCGGTCATCCACCCGCCGGTGGACATCGGGAAATACACCCTGTGCAAGGACAAGGAGCGTTATTTTATCACCGCCTCCCGCATGGTGCCCTACAAGAAGATCAAGCTCATCGCAGAGGCCTTCCGGGATCTGCCGGAGGAAAAGCTCCTGGTCATCGGCGACGGACCGGACTTCAAGGAGATCCGAGAACTGGCGGTTCCCAATGTGGAGCTGATGGGCTATCAGCCCGACGATGTCCTGCGGGACAGATTGCAGCGCGCGCGAGCTTTTGTCTTTGCGGCGGAGGAGGATTTCGGGATTCTGCCCGTGGAGGCCCAGGCCTGCGGAACCCCCGTCATCGCCTACGGAAAAGGCGGCATCCTGGACACGGTGCGCCCTGTGGGAGACGGGGAGGAGCATCCCACGGGGATCTTCTTCCGGGAGCAGACGACGAAGTCTCTCTGCGAAGCCGTGAGAGCCTTCCGTGCCTTCGATGAAATACGCCCCGAGGATTGCAGGAAAAACGCGGAACGCTTCAGCCAAGAGTCCTTCCGGGACAGCTTCCGGGACTTTGTGGAGGACAAATGGGATGCCTGGCGTCAGCGGCGAGGATAGGAGGGC
>CAMIWP010000167.1 GCA_946402475.1 uncultured Selenomonadaceae bacterium | reverse complement strand
AAGTGGCGGGTATCATCGAATTCCCGATAGTTGGGCATGAGGGTCTTGATGATGAAGGGATAGGGCATATTGTCCGGCTGGACGAGTTTGCCGTCCTTTGCCGTGAAGAAGGCATTGTACTTGCGGACGCGCCCGTCGTTGTTCTTTTTCTTCCAATCCACGGCGATGTTGCCGAACATGATGACGATGCCCCGGGCGGCATCGATGATCCTTTGGCCGCATTCCTCGCAGTCCCGGAGAAAAGCCGGTTGCTCCCATGTGTCTCCCAGGAAGTAGCCGGGAACCGCCATTTCAGGGAATATTACGATGTCTGCTCCCTGGCTTTTGGCGTCCGCTGTCATGCCAAGGATCTTTTCCGTGTTTTTGTCCGGGTGGCCGGGAATGACTTCCATCTGTCCCAACGCGATTTTCAACAAGTTGGTCACCTCTTTTTGTGATAGGATTCTTCGGGCTGGACGGTTTTCCTATGGAAAAACTTGAACCATTGCGTTATAATCCATAAGTATTGACCTGAGAATTTGGCAGATGCGGCTGGTGATGGGATGAAGAGCAAGAAGAAGACGAATGCGGCGAGACTCTTGGACACCTTGGGAATCTCCTATGAGATCAAGGAATACGAGGTGGACGAGGAGGACCTGAGCGCCGTCCATGTGGCCCAATCCGTGGGAATGCCCATCGAGATGGTGTTCAAGACCTTGGTGGCCCGGGGGGATAGGACGGGTGTTCTCATGGCGGTGATTCCCGGGGGCGCGGAGCTGGATCTCAAGGCCCTGGCTGCGGCATCGGGAAATAAGCGGGTGGAAATGGTCCATCTGAAAGAGGTCTTTGCCCTCACGGGCTACGTTCGCGGAGGATGTTCCCCGTTGGGGGCGAAAAAGGCGTATCCCGTGTATCTCGATAAACATGCGGAGACGCAGGAGAGGATTGCCGTAAGCGCAGGGAAGCGGGGAGAGCAGATCTTGCTGGCTCCCTCCGATCTGATACGGGCGGCAAAGGCCGCCGTCGCGGAGATCGTGCGGTGATAGCTGCCGTTTCCTTCCTACGTGTGGTGGGGGCTTTTAATGATCTCTGGCGTAACATGAGTATATCATAGAAACGGACGAATAACGAGTGGATAACGGGAAATGAAGGGAGAGTTTTTGTTGAAATACATCAGCACGCGAGGCAACGGGGAACGATTGGATTCCGCAGAGGCCATCATCCACGGCCTTGCCGGGGATGGGGGGCTCTTTGTCCCGGAGGAGATCCCGCAGGTTTCCCCGGAATTTATCCTGGGACTTGCGGGGCTTTCCTATGAGGAGAGGGCGGAAAAGGTACTGGGCTTGTTCCTGACGGATTATACGGAGGATGAGATCCGGTCCTGTGTGGAGACGGCCTATGGCGGCGGAAAATTTGACCACGAGGATCGGGCCCCTTTGAAAATCCTTGCGGATGTCTCCGTTCTGGAACTTTGGCACGGCCCCACCAGCGCTTTCAAGGATATGGCCCTGCAGCTTCTGCCCCGGCTTATGAGCACGGCTCTGAAGAAGACGGGGGAGCAGGCGGAGGTCCTCATCCTGGTGGCCACTTCGGGAGATACGGGAAAGGCGGCCTTGGAAGGTTTTCGGGATGTGGAGCAGACGAAGATCATGGTGTTCTATCCCGAGGGAGGCGTGAGCAAGATCCAGCGCCTTCAGATGCTCACCCAGCGGGGCGGAAATGTGAAGGTCACTGCCGTAAAGGGGAATTTTGACGATGCCCAGAATGGGGTGAAAGAAATCTTCGGCAACGGAGCCTTCAAGGAAAAACTTTCCGAGAGGAACGTGAAGCTTTCGTCGGCGAACTCCATCAACTGGGGACGGCTTGTGCCTCAGATCGTCTACTATTTCAGCGCCTATGCCGACCTGCTCAAGGCCGGGAAGATCCGGATGGGGGATGAGGTGGACTTCGCCGTGCCCACGGGAAATTTCGGGGACATTCTGGCGGCCTATTACGGAAAACGCATGGGCCTTCCCGTGCATAAGCTCATCTGCGCCTCCAATGCCAACTGTGTTTTGACGGATTTCCTGCGGACGGGAGTCTACGACCGCAATCGGGAGTTCTTCAAGACCATCACTCCTTCCATGGATATTTTGATTTCCAGCAATCTGGAACGGCTTCTCTATCATGTGACGGGGGAGGCGTCCAGGGTTCGGGGATGGATGGAGGAACTTTCCCGGACGGGGCGCTACGATGTGGGAGCCGATGTGCTGGCGGAGATCCGGGAACTCTTTTGGGCGGATTTTGCCGATGACGAAAAGACGAAGGCGGAGATCCGCAGGGTGCATGAGGAATACCGTTATGTGCCGGATACCCATACGGCGGTGGCCTGGGCCGTGGCGGAAAGCTATCGGCAGCAAGCGAAAGAGGATTGCCCGATGGTGGTGGTATCCACCGCAAGCCCTTATAAGTTCAACGCCAGTGTTCTCTCTGCCCTCGAGGTGAAGACGGAGGGCATGGACGAGTTCGCCCTGTTGGATGCCCTCAGGGAAAAGAGCGGCATGAAGATCCCGCAGGGGCTGGATTCCCTGCGGGATGCGGAGCTTCTTCACGGGGATGTGTGCGGGAAGGAAGGCATGGAGGAAGCGGTGTTCGCTTTCGCCGTCACAAATTCTCGATAAATTTTTTTGCAAAAGAAGGATTTTTTCCTTTTGTGTAGAAAGAGAACAGAGTGTGAGAATCAGCTGACTATTTTTACGAAAGAGGTTAGAGAGCATGGCAAACATTGATCTGAGCAAGTATGGCATCACCGGTACGACGGAGATTGTGCACAATCCTTCCTATGAGCTTCTCTTCGAGGAGGAGACGAAGGACGGGTTGACGGGCTTCGATGTGGGCAAGCTCACGGAGCTGGGCGCCGTGAATGTCATGACGGGCATTTACACGGGTCGTTCCCCCAAGGACAAGTTCATCGTGAAGGACAAGACTTCCGAGAACACGGTCTGGTGGACCACGGATGAGTACAAGAACGACAATCATCCGGCATCGGAGGAGACGTGGAAGGCTGTCAAGGAGATCGCCCAGAAGGAGCTGTCCAATAAGAAGCTCTACGTGATGGATGCTTTCTGCGGCGCCAACAAGGATACCCGCATGGCCATCCGCTTCATCGTGGAGGTAGCTTGGCAGGCCCATTTCGTCAAGAATATGTTCATCCAGCCCACGGAGGAGGAGCTTAAAAACTTCGAGCCGAACTTCGTCATCTACAACGCATCCAAGGCGAAGGTGGAGAACTACAAGGAGCTGGGCCTGAACTCCGAGACTGCCGTAGTCTTCAATCTCACCAGCCGGGAGCAGGTCATCATCAACACCTGGTACGGCGGCGAGATGAAGAAGGGCATGTTCTCCATGATGAACTACTACCTGCCCCTCAAGGGAATCGCTTCCATGCACTGCTCCGCCAACACGGACATGAACGGCGAGAACACGGCCATCTTCTTCGGCCTTTCCGGCACGGGCAAGACCACCCTTTCCACGGATCCCAAGCGCCTCCTCATCGGTGACGACGAGCACGGCTGGGACGATGACGGCGTGTTCAACTTCGAGGGCGGCTGCTATGCAAAGGTCATCAATCTGGACAAGGAGTCCGAGCCGGATATTTACAACGCCATCAAGCGCAACGCTCTCCTTGAGAACGTCACGGTGGACGCGAAGGGCAAGATTGATTTCGCGGACAAGAGCACCACGGAGAACACCCGCGTGTCTTATCCCATCGATCACATCAAGAACATCGTGAAGAACAAGAGGGGCATTTCTTCCGCTCCTCCGGCGAAGAACGTCATCTTCCTTTCCGCCGATGCTTTCGGCGTCCTGCCTCCTGTTTCCATCCTGACTCCGGAGCAGACGAAGTACTACTTCCTCTCCGGCTTCACGG
>CAMIWP010000166.1 GCA_946402475.1 uncultured Selenomonadaceae bacterium | reverse complement strand
ATCTGGTGGGTGAGCCTTCCCATCTGCAACTGGGAAAAATCCATGCTGCTGTACTGGGCCATCAGGGCATCAATGTCCTGATAGAGCATGGTGTGATTGATCCTTCCCTTCGGAATCCCCAGGGAGAGGACCGCCGTCTTCATCTCAAAGGTATCATGATGGGCCAGGGCAAACACCGCCTTTCGAATCGCCATGCGATCCCGGTTGGAGAGTCGTCCCATCATCCCCAGATCCAGCCAGACGATGCGCCCTCCCCGAATCCATATATTGCCCGGATGGGGATCCGCGTGGAAGTATCCGTCCTCAATGATCTGTTTGACGTAGTTCTCCCCGAGCCTGCGCCCCAGAAGATTGATATCGTAGCCCTTGGCCTGTATGCCGGAAAAATCGTCGATGGGCACGCCCTCGATATATTCCATGACCAAAATGTGGGCCGTGGTGAGACTCCGGTAGACCTCCGGGCAGGAGACAGCGTCATTGTCGCGGTTGAGATGGCGGAACTCGTCAATGTGATCCGCCTCGATGAGAAAATCCATCTCCTGCTTGGCAATGGACCACATCTCATCCAGTACCATGTGAAAATCCACCACGTCCTGAGAGCGGCTGATGACCTTTATGATCCCCGCCGCCCGCTTCAAGAGGACGATATCCTTCGCCATGACGCCGTAGATGCCGGGCCGCTGCACCTTGATGACGACTCTCTCCCCGCTCTTCAGCACGGCGGGATGCACCTGGGCGATGGAGGCGGATCCCAGCACCTTCTCGTCAATACTGGCGAAAACCTTGTTCCATGGGCAGTCGTATTCCCGTTCCACCACCTCCAGGATGGTGGAAAAGGGCAGGGGCGTGACCTCCGTCTGGAGTTTCATGAACTCCTCGCAGTACTCACTGGGCAGGAAGTCCGGGCGCATGCTCATAACCTGCCCGAGCTTTACAAAGGTCGGGCCGAGATCCTCCAGAATGAGACGCAATTTCTCCGGGGTGATCCCCCGAACGATGTCCCGCTTCCGCAGCACCGCCACCATTTCCTTCAGCCTTGCTGCGGAACCGGAATCATCGGATGAAATTTTAATATCCTCCAGAAATTTATCCAGCATGCAAATGACCTCGCGAGGGAGCTTCTATTCCTGCTTCTTCTTGTACTTTTCAGCCAACTGCTGCTTCACCGTCTCGTTGGAAAGGAACTCCTCATAGGTGGACACGCGATCCACCACCCCGTCCGGGGTGATGTCGATGATCCGGTTGGCAATGGTCTGAACGAATTCGTAGTCATGGGAGACAAAGAGGATCGTGCCGGAGAAGGAGATCAAGCCGTTATTGAGGGCCGTGATGGATTCGAGATCCAGATGGTTCGTAGGCTCGTCCATCAGCAGCACATTCGCCCCCGAGAGCATCATGCGGGACAGCATGCAGCGCACCCTCTCCCCCCCGGAGAGAACGCCCGCTTCCTTCTGGCTTTCCTCGCCGGAGAACAGCATCCTCCCGAGGAACCCCCTCACAAAGGTCTCGTCGGGATCCTTGGAATACTGGCGCAACCAATCCACGAGATTCATCTTCATTCCATCGAAATACTCGGAATTGTCCGAGGGAAGATAGGCCTGCGTCGTGGTGACACCCCATTTGAAAGAACCTTTGTCCGGTTCTTCCTCCCCCATGAGGATCTTGAAGAGCATGGTCTTTCCCAAGCTGTTGGGGCCGACGAAGGCGACCTTGTCCCCCTTCTTGAGGGTGAAGCTCACATTCTTCAGGATCTCCTCGCCGTCTACGATCTTGGAAATGTTCTCCACCATCAACAGCTGATCCCCCGCCTCCCGATCCGGCTGAAAGGCGATATAGGGATACTTCCTCGTGGAGGGCTTGATATCCTCCAGCGTGATCTTGTCCAACATCTTCTTCCGGGATGTGGCCTGCTTGGACTTCGCTGCGTTGGCAGCAAAGCGGGAGATGAAGTTCTGCAGTTCCTTGATCTTCTCCTCCTTTTTCTTGTTGGCGTCCTTCGCCATCTGCAGAGCCAACTGGCTGGACTGGTACCAGAAATCGTAATTCCCCGCGTAGAGCTGGATTCCACCAAAATCCACGTCGCAGATATAGGTGCAGACCTGATTGAGAAAATGGCGGTCATGGGAGACCACGATCACCGTGTTGGGAAAATCCGCCAAGAAATTCTCCAGCCAGTGAATGGACTCCACGTCAAGATGGTTGGTGGGCTCATCCAGGAGAAGAATGTCCGGGCTTCCGAAAAGAGCCTGGGCCAGGAGCACACGCACCTTCTCCGTAGCCGTGAGATCCGCCATGCGCTGGGTGTGGCGTTCCTCGGGAATGCCAAGGCCGTTCAGGAGACGGGCTGCCTCCGACTCGGCGTCCCAGCCGCCCAGTTCGGAGAACTCGGCCTCCAGTTCCGATGCCCTCATGCCGTCCTCATCGGAAAAATCCGGCTTTGCATAAAGGGCGTCCTTTTCGTCCATGATGTCCACCAGGCGTTTGTGACCCATGATGACGGTCCGCAAGACCTCATACTCGTCGAAGGCATAGTGATCCTGTTTCAGCACGGCAAGCCGTTCCCCGGGGGTAATCTCCACCACGCCCCCGGTAGGTTCAAGTTCCCCGGAAAGCAGGCGGAGGAATGTGGATTTTCCTGCCCCGTTCGCGCCGATGACACCATAGCAATTCCCCGGGGTGAACTTGAGATTCACATCCTTGTAAAGAACCCGCTTTCCAAACTGGAGACTTACATTGTTCGCGCTTATCATAACCCTGTACCTTCATCCTTTCCCAACAGAACTACTCCCTCACCATATCCCGAAACATGGACAGTATGCTCTGCCCGTACCGATGCCCCGGAACCGCCCAGCGGCCATTCAATTCCTGCCAGGTATTGACCGTGCGATTCCCGTAAGTGGACCGCACCAAGTTATACCTGGGATCCACCACAGCCTCCACGGGCTTCCGGGTAGAAGCATAAGCCAGCAAATGCTGGATATGGGCCCGCACACCCATCTTGGAAGACGCAAAATAGGCACCCTTCACCGTCGCGCTCGTAGTGCCCAGTCCGCAGTAATTGTTCTGATCCGGCGTCACCGTGCCTCCGTAGCGGAAAAAACCCGTCTCCTTCAATGCCTGCGCAAAGGCCACATCCGGGCGGATGCCTTCCCTCTGCCCCTCCTCATAATAGTAGGAAACGAGTTCCTCCGGAGAGACGGAGATATTCGGCCGGGGATTCACCCGCAAAAGATACCTCACGCACTGCTGCTGGCTGGCCAAAGGCGTTCCCACAATGGAGGAATCTTCCAGCGAACTGGTCGTAGGAACCCGCACGCCGACAGATGCTGCCGGTTCCTCCGCCGTCTCATCGGAATGCAAAATGGCTTGAATCCTCTCCCGCAGGGAAGGACGATTCGCGGAGACAGCACTCCCCTGTCCTTCCAGATGGCGCATTTCCACTTTCGTTTCCATCTGCGGATCATGCAGACGCCTCGCCTCAACAGCGGATGGAAGCGAAACTGCCAATGCACCGAACAACGAACACGTCACGAATATCTTCCCATACTTGCTCCAATGATCTCTCACAAAGCCTGCACCCCTTCAAACAAAAAATCTCTCATCCCTCATAACCACAATCCATGGAGAAAATACACAGCAAAAAACGCGGCCAAGCCCATCTCTCCGCTGGAAACCGCCGCTGATTTTCCGGAAAAACACTTCAGCACCACATGGGCTATCAGCGCCACACCCATTCCAGCCCCCACATCATGAGAAAAGGGCAACACCAGGAACAGGCACCAGGATGCGACCGCATCCGCCGTGTCCCCGTAAAAAGCACCCCCCATGCGTCGGAGCATCCAAAAACCGGCCCCTACCATTCCCGGCGCCGTAATGGCTCCAAAGGAAGCCATTTCCCTTAC
>CAMIWP010000165.1 GCA_946402475.1 uncultured Selenomonadaceae bacterium | reverse complement strand
CTTCCCGTCGATGGGTGTATAGTCCAGTTTGAAGTCCCCCGTGTGGACGATCATGCCCACAGGGGTCTTGATGGAAAGGCCGACAGCGTCCGGAATGCTGTGATTCACGCGAATGAATCCCACGCTGAAGCAGCCCACGTTGATGATATCCCCCTGCATCACCGAATGGAGATTGCTGGAGTCAACGCCGTTCTCCTTCAGGCGTCCCTCCAAGATGCCGAGGGTCAGACGAGTTCCATAAACGGGCACGGAAATCTGTTTCAACACATAGGGCAAAGCCCCGATGTGATCCTCATGGCCATGGGTGAGAACGATGGCCTTGATTTTGTCCTTGTTCTCAAGGAGATAGGTGATGTCCGGGATAACGAGGTCAACTCCCAGCATTTCCTCCTCCGGAAACATGAGGCCGGAATCAATGAGAAGGATCTCGTCATCCACCCGGACAACGGTCATGTTCTTCCCGATCTCTCCCAAACCTCCCAGAGGGATGATCTGTAATTTTGTCTGTGTTTTTGCCAAAAAATGCACCTCCGCACAAGAAGAAACACCGACAAAGACCACCCTCCAACCAGACAAACCCTTTCCGTCCCGGCCGTCTGGAAGGTCTTCCCCGTCAGCGATTCCCCAAGGATTTATTTCATCTCACAATTACCTGCTCGTCCAAACAAAAACCGAGGGCTACGCCCTCAAAAAAAAATCCCCGTCCGTTCAACTCGTTACGCTATATTGTAGCATTGAACGGCGAGGATTGCAAATGAAATCGAAATAAAAAACAAGGAAAATCAGAAGAAGAAACTCAGTTCCCCGTAAAAAGTCTTGGCGGATTGGAGATGCTCTCCCACCCCGTCTTCGTCCGGCATTTTCTTGCCGAGGAAATACTTGGCGGTCGCCATCACGTTCTTGGCAATGACATAGTCCACTCCGAACTCCACACCTTTTTCCCCGTGCCGGATGGTATCATAGGTAGGCGCGATGGACGCATAGTGGCCGAGCCGCCGATAGGCGATGAAGGCGCCGAAGGATCCCTTGTCTGCCGGATTGGCCTTCTTGTAGTCCAATTCAATGCTGTAAGCATGTTTGGATGTATTGGAAACCGGATCGGAAACGCCCACGGTCTCATGCTCCCCTATCGGAGCATTGGTCCAGGCATAGGCGCCGTTCAGGGAAAGATTCTTGTTGAACTTGTACCCAAGCCCCACCTCATAGATATTGATGCCCCTCACGCCGGTCTCCACATAGAGGGCCTCCCGATTGGACCAGCGATGGAAAGCCAATCCCCAGGTGAACCTGTCCGCGCGGTCATTGTAGACCTCCACGGCCTGGTAGCTTCCTGTTTGCAAAATGGTTGCATCCTTTTCGATGACAGAGTCGAACCGGCTGGATCGTCCCGCCGTCACCGTTGCCTTGATCCTGCTCCCATAGGTGAGCTGGATGCCGGAAACCGTCTCGTCGTAGATCATGCCGTTGTCCACCTTCGAGATATAGGGCACCTTGCCGAAAAGAACTTGAAAGTTCTTGTAGTCCCCCTGTACCCATGCGCGCTTGAGGCCGCTCTGGGGCGTATTCTGGCTGACCTGTGTCCGGGTGAGCGCCGTGGACTCCACATCGTGCTTCATGTCAAAATGGTAATCGACGCGGGCATGTCCCGACCAATGCTCGTCGATCTCCATGGACGGTTCCAAGCGAAGGGTTCCGTAAGTCCTCCGCTTGCTCTCCTTGATCCCGTCATCCTCTTCCAAGTTATTCACGTAAATATAACGGAACCTTCCGTTCAACTTCACCTTGTCGGCATGCTTTTCGAGCTTCGCCACGCGGACGCCGAGGCTGTCCAGTTCATGGTGGAATTCAGCGGCCAGTTTGTCAATGAGCGCCTTGTTCGCCGCACTGACGTCTTCCTTCGCCATGGCCTTGGCCACCATCTGCGCCATCTCGAAACGAGTGATGTTCCTGTCCCCGCGATAGGTTTCATCACCGTAACCGTTTATGACCCCGTCCCTCGCAAGCTGTTGCACGGCATCACGAGCCCAATGATCAGCAGGGACATCGGAAAAGGGATTTTCCGCCGCCAGGGCATGCCCCGTCACATTCAGGGCAAGCAAAGCTCCCAACACGGCACTTGCTGCCTTCTTCATGAGATCACCTTCCATGATTTCCACAGAGTAACTATAATGCTCATAATAAATACGCCTTACGCCGACGATTCTACTGGATTCTCCTGCCCTTGTCAAGTTCCCGGGATCTCATGTTTCTTCTCCAGGATTCCATACCGTATCCTGCTGTACTGCCCCCCCGCCATCTTCGCGAAACCAAGCCGCGCAAACTCCAGACTCCGGCTGTTCTCCTTGAGGACGACCCGGTGGCGGGCAACCCGCAGGGCCTCCCTGACGGCCTCCCTGGAGACCGGCCGATGATCCGCGAGGCTGCGGAGGGGATTCAGGTTCTCGCTTTCCAAGAGGGGGTGGCGGAACATGGGATCAAAATAGACCACGTCGTAGGAATCCGCCGGCTGTTCCCGCAGAAAATCCATGTAATCTCCACGGCAAACGCGAATCCTCCGCATGGCCTCGTGCATGTCGTAATTATCGCCGAGGACGTGGGCCAGGCCGTAGCCTATGACCTCCGCCACAAAGGGATTGATTTCCACTCCGGTCACTGCGCCGCCGGGACCCACGGCATAGCTTGCGACGATGGCATCGGCTCCAAGGCCCAAAGTGCAGTCCAGAACAGACATTCCCTCGCGAAGTCCCATGGCAGACACCATGTGATCCCCTTCCCCCATGCGAAGGTTTTTCAAGCGGAGATGCGCCATGTTGGGGTGGAAAAAAAGCTCTCCCCCCGGCGTATCCAGCACCAACCGTCCCTTTTTCGCCACCAGGATCCACGGGACACCGTACCGCTCCCGCAATTCCTCCATGGATTCCCGTCCCCTGGGAACGTAAGGGATGTTGAGCCTTTGGGCCGTCTCCCTGGCCAGTTTTGCACTCTCCTGCTTGAACCGTCTTCCCGTGGTACAGACAGCTTCCCTCATCCGCAGAGATCCGGGCGAAGAACCCCGGCTCCCCGCAAGTAGACATGCGTCACATCCCTCTGCGACTTATCCGTATCCGCCAGGAGCAACAGACGGATGCACAGGGGAAGGCTCCCCTCCACATCCATCTCTTGCGCGTCAAAGAGGGGAACTGCCTCCATGCCCGGCATCTGGCGCATGGCTGTTGCCGGAAATCCCGCCGTGATATCCCCGGTTCCGCTGAAAATCGCAGCCCCGATGTCCTCCGGGCCGACGCCGTTTCCTTCCATCATGGCCGCCACCAGCTCCTGCACCGACTGCCGGATGGCTTCCTTCGTATTCTCTTCCACGGTGGTCGCGCCGCGGATCCCTCGCATAGCCAAACCCCATCCCTCATTTCTTCTTGTTGATGTCCCATATCAGCCGCAGGCTCAGAACCAGCGCCGCCAGGTAGCCGAAGAATCCCAACAGGGGGATCTCCATGATCTTCGGCGTCATATTCGTCGTGCAGATGGTGCTTGAGCCGAGAAGCAGAGCGGCGCAGAGAACGGTGATGATCACCTTGTTGATCATCATGTCCAGCTGACGGAGAGGCTCTTCCGAGCCCGTGACATCCAGGTTCACCTTCGTCTGGCCGCTCATGGTCATCTTGATGATATCGGAGATCTGCTCCGGAAGCTGCATGGACTTTCGCAGGAGGAGATACCCTTCCCTCTTCGCTTTTTCCATCTCCTCCCGCCAGTGGAAATTTCTCTTGAAGTCGAGAGACAGGCTCCGGGCAAAGATCTCCACAAAGCTCACCTTCGGGCAACAGAGCCGCATGACTCCCTCCACCGTGAGCACCCCGCGGGCGAACATGCTGAGTCCCTGAGGGCAGGCAATATGATGAACCCGAAGGATGTTCATGATCTGGTGGGTGAGA
>CAMIWP010000164.1 GCA_946402475.1 uncultured Selenomonadaceae bacterium | reverse complement strand
ATTATGATAGGTTGATGAGGTGGGGACTTTATGTCGAAAAAAAAGCAATTTGCGGTACTGGGTCTTGGCAGATTCGGAGGCAACGTCGCCATATCCCTTGAGTCTATGGGCTATGAGGTGTTAGGCGTTGACAGGGACGAGGAGATTGTAGCCAACATAGCGGACAAATTGACCCATGTTATGAGCTTTGATATAAGAAACCCGGTAGCGCTGAGACAGGCCGGAGTATCTAATGTTGACACGGTGGTTATCGCTTCAAAGAATCTGGAATCCAGCCTCATGGCGGCGATGCTTTGCGCCGAGATGAAGATACCGGAAATCATCGTCAAAGCGATAGATGAACGTCATGCGGAAATGGTTCGTAAACTTGGGGCAACCAACGTGATTTTTTCGGAACGTGACACGGCGAAAAGAGTAGCGATGCATCTTGTTTCCGAAAATGTCATTGATTATCTTGACATTGATGCAAATATAAAGATTTTAAGGCTTTCCCTGCCTGCAAAACACATAGGTAAGAATTTAAATGACTTAGAGTGGCGGGTGAAGTACAATATAACAGTTATAGCAATAGACAGAAACGGCGAAGTTATCATCTCCCCAAACCCTAATGACAATTTTGAAAAAAATGATAAAATCTTTGTCTTAGGCAAGCCCGAATCCCTGTCAAACTTTGAAACTATCGAATTTGGTTGATAACGCAAAACGCAGAGCATTCCAAGACCACACGTCAGATGTGTATATGCCGACAGTGTTTCTTTCACTGTTGCAATAGAACAGAAAAAAAGCGGCCGGGAAATCCCGGCCGCTTTTCATGCGTGCACATAAAGAGCCTTTATCATGATGTTGATCTCGTGAACCACCATACCCGTCATGAATTCCACCGCATCCCGAACCCTCTTCTGGGTCTGGGCGATCAGTGTAGGGAGATGATTGCCATAGGACAGAACAATCTCGCAGGAGATCTTGAGTCCCTGATCCTCCTCCCCTTTCCTCAAATGCCGAACGTGGATATGGCCGATCTTCTTCACGAATTCCTTGGCCTTGACCACGCTCTCCACAATGGACTTGATAGCGGAGTCGTCGATGATGAGCTTGCCGTAATAGCTGAACACGGGCCGCACGATGGACTTTTCGCCCAAGCGGCGCCGCTTCGTGGGAGAGCGCTTGAAGAAGGACTGCAAGGGATCGATGAGATAGCCGGAAAAGTGCGGCTTGAGTTCAATGGTGGGAACGGGCACAATATGCTTTCCTTCTTTCAGTCGTGCAAATTGCGCCTGAGCCATCTCCGCCTTGCTGGCGATATCCTCGATTCGTATGATCTTGGCAATGGAAGGCAGCTGCAGTATCTTGGTGATCTTATGCACCATGTTCTCCGATGTGCCCAAGATGAGCATACGATGGGGGAGAACCTGCTGAATGGCCTTCTTCACCTCTTCGGCATGTCCCGGCAGAACAAAGATTGCCCGCCGAACAGCCATGATCTTGCTCTTTTCCGTCTTTGCGGAATGCCCCGCGATGATCTTGCCATCCTTGATGAGGATCCCGTCGTCGATGATGGCATCCGCATGCTGCTGTTGAGCGACCATGAGTGCCCGATGGCTCTTTCCCGTTCCGCTGGGACCAACTAAAGCGATAACATCCATCTTGCATACCTCTTTTCGCATCATTCAAAGGCACGTTCCGGACGGAAAATCTGCTCCGCCCACCGATCCTCCACGGTAAATACCCCAAGCTCCGTGGGATACCGCGTGGGAAACCCGTGAAAATCCGAGCCTCCCGTCACTATGAGCTTGTATTTCTCCGCCATGGCCATGTAGTGTCCCACATCCGCATCGTCATGCCGGGGATAGAACACCTCAAGGCCCTCGATGCCCTGTCGGCAGAGGCTCTCCACAATCTCATCGTCGTGGATCAGCTTCGGGTGCGCCAAAACAGGAGTTCCTCCCGCCTGTTTGATGATGTCGATGATATCCGCTGCCTCCAGCCGATAATGGGGTACATAGCAAGACTTCCCCTTCTCCAGAACGGCATTGAACGCCTCCCGCACAGAAGGGAAATGACCCTTCTTCACCAACACCCGGGCCACATGGGAACGGCTGATGGAGCGGCTGGCTCCCGCCAACGTCAGGACATCCGTTTCGTTGATATCGTAGCCCTGCTCCTGAAGCTTCCTCACCATCTCGCTGAATCTAGTCCACCGGGCCTCCGACACCTCGTTGAGCTTGTCCGCCAAAGTGCGATGATAGATGTCGATGTTATACCCGAGGATGTGGATCTCCTGTGTAGGGTGATGAGCGCTGAACTCGATCCCCGGAATGATGTGGATTCCCCTGGATGGATAGAACCCGTTTTCATAGAGGTGTCCGATGCCTTCCACCGTGTCATGGTCGGTGATGGCAATATATTTCAGTCCGACGGCTTTCGCGGCTGCCACAAGTTCCTCGGGCGTCAGCTTGCCATCCGAAAAACTCGTGTGCACGTGCAAATCACTCGCCATACATTTCACTCCTAACGAGGCTCAACGATGAGTTTGATTGCCGTGCGTTCCTCTCCCTCGATCTTGATGTCAGTGAATGCCGGTATGCATATGAGATCCACCCCGTGGGGAGCCACAAACCCCCGCGCGATTGCCACTGCCTTGATCGCCTGATTCAGTGCGCCGGCCCCGATGGCCTGCATCTCCGCGCTGCCGTTTTCCCTGAGCACGCCTGCCAAAGCCCCCGCCACGGAATTCGGATTTGATTTTGCCGATACCTTCAATATCTCCACGCCTAGCACGTCCTCTCTTCGGGTTCGGAAGTAAACTACTGCATCACTTGGAACATAATGGAGATATTCTTCACCGGCAACAGAAATCCTTCTTGAAAAAAAAAATTAGTAACGCCGCATGGAGGACTTGGCAATGTTGGGAGAACCGTAAAGGCGGTTCAAGATGAGCGGCAGGCATTCATCGACGCATCCTGTTCCCGGATGAGGATCCGCTCGATTCCCAAGGTCTGATGAGTGGCGTCGTCGATCTCAACGATGACGGCGGAATAAATCCCCGGCCCTTCTGCCACGTCAAACCTTACGGGACGGGCCGTAAGAAACTTCTCCAGGATGATCTCTGTCTTAACCCCCAGGATGGAGTTCATGGGCCCCACCATACCCAAATCGGTGATGTAAGCCGTACCCTTGGGCAAGATACGCTCGTCCGAAGTCTGAACATGCGTATGAGTCCCCGCCACGACATTGACCCTGCCGTCCAGATACCAACCCATGGCAAGTTTTTCCGACGTGGCCTCTCCATGAAAATCCAGCAGGATGATGTCACACTGTCCCTCGAGTTCCCTGAGGATTTCCTCCACCTTCTGGAAGGGGCAATCCAGGGGGGGCATGAACGTCCGCCCGGACAGATTGATGACCCCGATATTCTTTGCCCGAAAGGGGTAGATGCAATACCCCTTGCCCGGGGCGGTCCCGGGGTAATTCGCCGGGCGGATGAGAAAGGGCTCCCTGTCGATGAACTCAAAAACCTCTTTCTTATCCCAGATGTGGTTTCCCGATGTCACGATATCCGCTCCCCCGTGATAGAGCTCATCCAGGGACGTTCTTGTAATGCCCTTTCCCCCTGCCGAGTTCTCGCCGTTCACGATGACCACATCGATTCCCTTTTCCCGGCGCAAAATCCCGGTGTACTCCTGAAAGAGCCTCCGACCTCTTCTTCCCATCACATCCCCTGACATCATAATTTTCAAAACAAGCATCCCTCGCTTTTCACCGATCGAATACCACTACATGATCCCCTTCTCGGACACCCACCAACCTGGTGGAAAGCCCGATCCCCTGAACATTTCCCAACATGCGGTCCAGGTTTTCCTCCTGGGCCGCCGCAAAATCCGGGTCGATGGTTCCTCGATCATGACCGTCCACCAGGAGCTTTCCGCCGAAACGATCCTTCATGAT
>CAMIWP010000163.1 GCA_946402475.1 uncultured Selenomonadaceae bacterium | reverse complement strand
TTACGCTCTTTGCATATACCGCGGGCAATTTGTTGCAAGATGGCAAGTTCAGTGCTCGCGAGTATAACGAGGCGACAGATGTCCCCCACATCCGCAGGTGGGAGTGTCACATTCCGAAACAGCCTGCATATCTACCGCCTCGTTGAAACGCCAGTTGGAAGATTTCGCCTATGGCGAAATTTGAACAATTGCGTTATAAATCGGGGGCACGGTTGACTATTCCCATGCGATACGATAAAATACACTCGTATCCCTGAATTCCTGTTGTACGGGGGAGAAAGGAGCATTTCGGGCATGTGTGGTATTGTTGGTTATGTGGGGGACAGGCAAGCGGCGGGATTCCTTTTGGAGGGACTTTCCAAGTTGGAGTATCGCGGCTATGACTCTGCGGGGATCGCCGTGTATGACGGTTCCGCAATTCGCGTGGAAAAGAGTGTCGGTCGCCTGGCATCCCTGAAGGAGAAGATTGAGAACGACATGCCAAAGGGATGCCTGGGCATTGGTCATACCCGTTGGGCCACTCATGGGCGGCCTTCGGATCGCAATGCACATCCCCATGCGGACTGTTCCGGGGATTTCGTCGTGGTGCATAACGGAATTATTGAGAACTATCTGGCCATTAAGGAAGAACTCATCGAGCAGGGGCATGCCTTTAAGTCCGAGACGGACACAGAAGTGGTGGCGCATCTCTTGGAGGCGGTCTATCACGGGGATTTCGAGGCAGCGGTGCGAGAGGTTTTGCAGCGCATCGAAGGATCTTACTCCCTGGTGTTCATGTCGAAAAAACACGCGGATCGCCTGATCTGCACGAAGAAGGACAATCCCTTGGTCATCGGTCTGGGAGAGGGTGAGAATTTCGTCGCGTCGGATATTCCCGCCATCATTCAGCACACCCGTCGCACCTTCATCATGAACGACGGCGAGATCGCCGTCGAGCGGAAGGATTCCGTGACGGTGACGAACCGCTACGGAGAGCCTGTGGACAAGAAGGTCTTTGAGGTGAAGTGGAATGCCGAGGCCGCGGAGAAGGGCGGCTATGAGCATTTCATGCTGAAGGAGATCCATGAGCAGCCCAAAGCGGTGCGGGATACCATGAGCCAGCGCATCGCAAAGGACGGGGGCTCCATTGTCATGGAGGAACTCAAGTGGACGCCGGAGTACCTCAACTCCTTTGACAAGATATACATCGTCGCCTGCGGCACCGCCTATCATGCGGGGCTTGTGGGCAAATTCTACATCGAGAAGCTGGCGCGGGTTATGGTTGAGGTGGACGTTGCATCGGAGTTCCGCTACAGAGATCCCATCGTGGATGAGAACACTTTCCTGATCGTCGTTTCCCAGTCCGGAGAGACCAGCGACACGCTGGCGGCGCTCAAGGAGTCCAAGCGACGCGGCGCAAAGACCTTGGCTCTGACCAATGTGGTGGGATCGTCCATCGCCCGGGAGGCGGATCAGGTGCTCTATACTTGGGCGGGACCGGAGATTGCCGTCGCCTCCACAAAGGCGTATACCACTCAGCTCATCCTCTTCTTTATGTTGGCTCTGTACATGGCGGAGATCAAGGGTACCCAGGATCGGGAGCGGATCAGGGAACTCATCGCTCTTTTGAAGAACATCCCCGCCCAGATCAGCGAGACACTCTCCGATGTGGAGCCCATCAAGACCTTTGCCAAGAGGTACGGATTCAACGAAGATGTTTTTTACATTGGGCGAGCCTTGGATTATGACGTGGCATTGGAAGGCTCCCTGAAGCTGAAGGAGGTTTCCTACATCCATGCCGAGGCTTACGCGGCAGGGGAGCTCAAGCACGGCACGCTGGCCCTCATTGTGGAGGGAGTGCCCGTCATTGCCCTTGCCACCCAGAAGAGCGTCTATGAGAAGACCCTTTCCAATATCAAGGAGGTCAAAGCTCGGGATGCGGTGGTCATCGGAATTGCCGCCGAAGGCGACGAGGAGCTTCGGAAATACGTGGATCATGTCATCAAGATCCCTGAGACCGACGAGTTGCTCATTCCCCTTTTGACCGTGGTGCCCCTGCAGCTTCTTGCCTATTACGCCGCCATCACCCGCGGCTGTGATGTGGACAAGCCCCGCAACTTGGCGAAGTCCGTTACGGTTGAGTGATCTATGGGTGAGAAGGAGCGTTTTGGTCAGTGAAGATACTTGCGCGCCATTTGACGGTGGATTTTTATAACTGCAAGTCCAGCATGCTTCAGGAGATTCAACTTGTAAAAAATGTCTTGGAAAAGCTGGTCAGGGGACAAGGCTACGAAATCCTGAATTCCTCCGCCGAACGGGCGGGGGAGGGACATTTCGTCGTTACGTTGATCTTCTGCGACGGGCATATCGCGGTTCATGTCTATGAGGAACTTCGATATGTTGCCATGGATATTTTTCTCTGTCGCGAACAGGCGGAGCCGGAAACGGTCTACAGGGAGCTTCGGGAGTTCTTCAAGCCGGACAAGACAAAATCGACGCTGTTGAAGCGCGGAGATTTTGGCAGCGACAGAGAAATCAAACCGAAAACGAAGACCAGAGTCGCGCCGTTCCGCAAGATTCACAATACGGGAGCAAAGGTCATTCGCATCCTGGCCCGACGGAACCGCCAGTGAGCGAACAGGCGTATATTTGCAAAAACGGAAATGACTTTTCCTGCGGGAGCGTAAAAAGGAAAAAGAATCGGAGTGCCGGGAGGAGCGCTCCGATTCTTTTATGCGTTTTTCCCCGATTTGGAAGCGGCTTTCCATTGAAGCAGAAGAAAGGCAGCGGCGGCCAGGGAAAAGGCGATGATGCTGGTCACTTGGGCGCCTTTGAACATTCCAAGGATGAGATGGTTGTAGTCCCCGCGCAGGTATTCGAGAAAGAAGCGGACGGCAGAGTAGAGCATGACATAGAGGGCCAGGCATTGGCCTTTGGCGTGGTTCGTGCAGCGGAACATGAGAAGAATGGCAAAGATGACGATGTCCAGCTGGCCTTCCCAGACCTCGGCGGGCCAGAGGGGTTGTTCGCCGTAGGTGTGGGAAGCGAGAGTGCTGGGCGGATAGATAATGCCGAACGACGAGCCCGTTGGCGCGCCAAAGGCGTCCCCGTTCAGCAGGTTTGCACAGCGGCCCAACGCTTGTCCGAGGACGATGGCGGGGGCGAGGATGTCTGCCAGTGCCCAGGGATCCAGACGATGATGCCGGGCATAGAGAAGGCCGGTGACAACCCCTAGTAGCACGCCACCCTGAATGGCCATGCCACCCTGCCAGACGTGGAAAATTTCCGTGAGATGGTTTGAATAATAGTCCCAGTCAAAGAAGAAGACATCCCAGAGCCTTGCGCCCAAAAGGCCCGCAATGCCGCAGTAGATGCCGAGATCCGCCACGTGCTTCTCATAGCCGCGCCCATCTTGTTTTGCCAGAAAGTAGCCGACTCCCGTGGCGAGAATGATGCTGAGGGATATGACGAGCCCGTAGGATCGAATGGGGAACTCTCCGATGTAGAACAGGTATTGATGCATAGGAAGCCACTTCTCCTTGATGGATGGTATAAAAATTCGACAAAACGTCTTTCGGTCTATGGAATCAGGAGGAGTCCAAAATGGACCATTAAGAGTATAGCACATACCAGAGGAAACTGCACCCGTCACGCAGAGTTTCTTCCGATTCCTAAAAGGAAGACGATAAAATGGGGAATTTTCTCCCAATGATTGCATAGCGGCGGCAAAACAAGTACAATGGGATAGATGAGGAGTGAAGGTTTTCGACGAACTTATGATAGGGGATATGGGTATGCGTTTCACGAAGTGGCAAGGATGCGGGAATGATTTCATTCTGGTGGACTGCCTGCAAGAGGATGTCAAGGATTACTCGGCCTTTGCCAGAAAGGCGTGCGACAGGCATTACGGCATCGGAGGAGATGGGGTTCTCCTGCTCCTGCCATCGGACAAGGCTGATTTTCGCATGCGC
>CAMIWP010000162.1 GCA_946402475.1 uncultured Selenomonadaceae bacterium | reverse complement strand
CCTTAGTGCCGCCAAAACAGAAAAAGAGTTTTTCAATGATTTCGCTGGAACCATTGCCGAGCAAAACATTTTCCTTCTGTAACCCGTGATTATCGGCAATCTGCTCACAGAGATAATCGTATTCCTCGTTGGGATACCGGTGGAAGGCCACCCGGGAAAGCCTCCCCATCACCCGATCCTCCACCAAAGGCGGAAGATTCATATTGCACTCATTGGCATTGACCTTGATCTTCCACGGACGCTCCGTCACATCGTATTCCGGGCGCCCGGCGAGTCCCTCTCTGTAGTTCAGCATCGTCGCATCCTCACTTTCTTCGCAGCCGGATGGCGTTGGCATGGGCCCCGAGCCCTTCCGATTCCGCCAAGCGGATGATATGATCGCTGACGGAGGAAAGGGCGGACTGCGTGTAGGAAATCACGCTCGTGCGCTTCATAAAGGTCTCCACGTTCAGGACGGAATAATACCTCGCCGTCCCGCCGGTGGGAAGCACGTGATTCGGGCCCGCGAAATAATCCCCCAAGGGCTCCGGGGAGTAGGCGCCCAGGAACACGGCCCCCGCGTGTCGCACATAGGGGAGCAATCGGAAGGGTTCCTCGGTCAGGATCTCCATGTGTTCCGGGGCGGACACATTGGCAAAGTCCATGGCCTGCATGACATCCTCCGCCAAAATGATGAGCCCGTTCCGTTCAAGGCTGGCTTCGGCGATCTCCCTGCGGGGCAGTTCCGCCAATTGCTTCTCCGTCTCCTCCGCCACCCGTTCCGCCAGCTCCTCCGAATCCGTAATGAGGATGCTGGAGGCCAAGGGATCGTGTTCCGCTTGGCTCAGCATATCCGCCGCCACATAGACGGGATCCGCCGTTGCATCCGCAAGGATGAGGATCTCGCTGGGCCCCGCCAGCATATCGATATCGCAGTGGCCGTAGACTTCCTTTTTCGCCAAGGTCACAAAGATATTTCCCGGCCCCGTGATCTTGTCCACCCGGGGAATGGTTTCCGTGCCAAAGGCCATGGCGGCGATGGCCTGAGCGCCACCGGCCTTGTAGATCCGGCTGACACCGGCCACCTTTGCGGCCAAAAGGACATAGGGATTGATCTTCCCGTTCTTCGGCGGTACCATCATGATGATCTCCCGAACCCCTGCCACGGCAGCCGGGACAGCGTTCATGATGACCGAGGAAGGATAGGCTGCGGTGCCCCCCGGAACATAAACGCCCACCCGATCCAAGGGAATGACCGCCTGCCCCAGGATGGAACCCTGCTCGCGATAGGTCATCCAGGAATTGGGCTTCTGTTCCTCATGGTATCTGCGGACATTGGCGGCGGCTTTTTTCAGGGACTCCGCCACCGCAGGATCCGCCTCGCGGCAAGCCGCCTCATATTCTTCCTCCTTTACCAGGAGATCTTCGGCGCGGCAATCCACTTTGTCGATGAGCTTCGTGTAGCGAAGAAGGGCCTTGTCGCCTTCCCTTCGCACCTCCGAAACAATGCGGCGAACCAGCTCGGCGGCGGAAAGTTCCTCCCCGAAAAGCTCCTTGTTCGCCTGCCGGACCCCGGCGCTGAGCTCCACTTCATCAAAAGCCGCCTTGGTGAGAAGCCGTTCCACTTCCTTCGCTCCTGCGTCCTTTGCCTTTACGATTCGCATGCTTCTACCCCGCTTTCCAAAACCCTCCGCAGATCCTTCACCATCTCGTTGATGCGATCAAACTTCATCTTGAAGCTCACGCGATTGGCGATGAGACGCGCCGTGGCATCCATGATGTAGGCGATCTCCTCCAGATTGTTTTCCCGGAGTGTGGTTCCCGTCTCCACGATGTCCACGATGCTCTCGGAAAGGCCCACGATGGGCCCCAGTTCGATGGAACCGTGCAGCTTGATGTATTCCATCTGCATTCCCTGACGAGTGAAAAACATCTCCGCAATGCGCGGAAATTTCGTCGCCACCCGCGTGTGCGCGTAATCGGCCAATGTTTCCCGTCGCTCTGCCTTGGGCACCGCCATCATGAGATGGCACTTTCCAAAGCCAAGATCCAGAAGCTCGTAGACATCCTTCCCCGACTCCATGAGCACATCCTTGCCGATGACGCCGATATCCGCTGCCCCGTACTCCACATAGGTGGGAACATCGGCTGTCTTCGTGATGATGAACCGTATCTTCTTCTCCTCGTTGCTGATGACCAACCTGCGGGATTTCTCCGTGAGCCCCTCTGCCTCATAGCCGACCTTCGCCAGCAATTCCGAGGAAAGGCGGAACAGCTTCCCCTTCGGCAAGGCGATCGTCAAATATTCCATGTCCTTGGCGTTCATACGCGTAAATACCCCCATTAATTCATTTCATCCGCTTGCCGCAGGATCCGCAACACCGAGGAATCGTTCTCCTTCTGCGGATCATGGTGTGCCGCCACCACGGCCGCCTCATCCGGAAATCCCGCTTCTTCCAAGAGCCCCGCCCCGATCAAAGGGTGATGATAGTAGACATACATCACATGCCGCAGGGGAAAGGCCCCTCTCGCCGCTCCCCCCAGTGCCCATCGTTTGGCTGCCTCCGGAGCCAGGGAATGGATGAGAACGGCAGCCACCTTTCCCCAGATCCCCATATCCTCCTTCCTCCTTCCCACATCGTGAAGGAGGGCACAGCGAACGAGAAACTCCCTGTCCGACGGATCCGCCTCGCCATCCGCCAGGGTTTCGGCCGTACGTGCCACGCGCAGGGCGTGGCATTGATCGGCGGGATGCATGCGGAAAAACAATTCCTGTCCCCGAAGAGGAAGATAGCGCCCGATGTATTTCATATCCTCCGGCCCGGGTTTTGCTCCGACGGCGTGAAGAAACTGGCCTGCTCGATTCATGAAACGTAAACCAGCTCCCCGTATCCCAAATCCTTCTGGCAGCGCCTTGCCTCCGCCTCCGTCTGGGAAGAAAGGGCCAGTTCCACCACCCGGCCCGACGCCCTGAGTTCCTCTGCCTTTTCAATGGCCTCCGCAGTCTTCCCGTCGGAATAGCCCACAAAGACGTCCTTGGGACGATCCGGCCACTGAATCCCCTGCCGTTCCAGGGCCAACAGGATGCGCTCGATGCCAATGGCAAATCCCGTGGCGGGACAGGCATTGCCGAAATCCGACAACATATTGTCGTATCTGCCGCCGCCACAGAGAGGAAACCCAAGGCCGGGAGTGTACGCCTCAAAGACCATGCCCGTATAGTAGTTGAAGTCCCGGATCATGCCCAGATCGAAGGTGACGTATTCCCCTACGCCATAGCATTCCAGCAGGACAAAAATCTCCGAAAGATTGTCCAAGGCTCTCCGGCTCTGCGCATTCAGGGCGACGCCGTAGGCTTCCTTCAGCACGTCCCTGCCGCCATGAAGAAGGGGAATCCCCTTCAGCGCCTCTTTGGCGTTCACGGGAAGCTCCAGAGAATCCACCAGCCGTTCCAATCCCACGAGATCCCGATCCTCTATACTGCGCTTGACCTTCGCCTTCACCTTCTCGCTCAGCTGATACTGCTCCATAATGCCGTTCACAAACTCCACCTGCCCGAGGCAGAGCTTGAAATCCCTGAGGCCGGAAGCGAGAAGACCGCGAATGGCGAGCGCCACCACCTCCGCATCCGCCGTGGCGCTGCCGCTTCCCATGAGTTCCACCCCCGCTTGGTAGAACTCGCACTGCCGACCCGTCTGGGTCTGCTCGTAGCGGTAGACATTGCTGATGTAGGACAGCTTCAAGGGCATGGGACAGTCCCGGAGCCTGCTGGCCACAAGCCTTGCAATGGGCGTCGTCATCTCATGGCGCAGAGCCACCGTCCGATTGTTCTTGTCAAAGAACTTGAACATGTGCCCCTCCAGTGAGCGGGCTGTTCCCATGACAAGCGTGTCCATGTACTCCATGGTGGGCGTCACCACCTCGCGGTATCCCCACTTGGCGAAGAGCTCCGCCAAATGATCCTCAATGAGCCTCT
>CAMIWP010000161.1 GCA_946402475.1 uncultured Selenomonadaceae bacterium | reverse complement strand
CATCTTTCAGGTGAATAGTGCGGTCGGTAAGGGCAGCGAGTTCCTCATCGTGGGAAAGAAATCGGGAACCACCTCCCTGCTCATTTGGTATCACAGCGGGCTCCTGGAGGAGTACACCGTCAGCGTGGGCCGAGGGGATGTGGGACAGGCGTACGCCATCCAGCAGGCCATCGGTCTGCCCCGGGTCAGGGTCCAGGTCATCCTGAACGGGGACAAGCCCCGGATCCTCCTGGAGGGCAGGGTCAAGGACCAGCTGGAGCACGACCGGGCCGTGAAGATCGCCCGGCTCTACAGCGGGGACAACGAGGCGAAGCAGCAGGAGAACGGCAGCGACGACAGCGGTTTCGAGTACAATCTCGCCTATCGGGCGGATCGCACCTACGAGAACGTCATCGACCTCCTGCAGATCGACAACCCCACCCAGATACGTCTGGAGGCCCAGATCATCGAGGTTTCCTACGACGACAGCGACACCTACGGCCTTCTCTTTCATTCTCCCACGGCCAAGACCATGGACACGGACACGGGCTTCGTGACGGTGACGGCGGGGGAGACGGGATCCTTCTACGGCGGCGAGGACTTCGGCGGCAGCCATGACACGGGCTTCTGGCTCCTGGATCACTTCAGCCATGTGAATGCCACCATCAACCTCCTCATCCAGAACGGCAAGGCGAAGATCCTCTCCCGGCCCAACATCTCTACCATGAGCGGGGCCAAGGCGAAGATCCACATCGGCGGCAGCATGCCCTTCCCCAAGGCGGACAAGAACGGGAACGCCACCTATGAGTGGAAGGACTACGGCATCCGGCTGAACATCAGCCCGGTGCTGGAGTCCGACGACAAGATCACGGCGGAGGTCCACGCGGAGGTCAGCGCTCCGGACTACACCAACACCATTGCCACCACCTCCGGGACAGTGCCCTCCATGCGCTCCCGCAACGTCCATTCCCTGGTGCACATGGACGAGGGCTATACCATGATCATCGGCGGGCTTCTCAGCTCCGAGGACTCCAAGACCATCCAGAGGGTGCCCCTTCTCTCCAGCATCCCCATCATCGGGGAGTTCTTCAAGCATACCAGCAAGAAGAACGAGAAGCGGGAGCTCATCATCCTGATTACCCCACGGGTGGTGGACGGGGATACCCCGGTGGAGATGTCGGACAAGATGAAGGATTGGTACGCCACCAATGAGTACGAGGCCAGGAACCGGAACAAGGTGGATGTGAACGATCCTCCCCTGCCGGAAAAGGAAAAGAAGGCACGGGAGAAGAAGGACGAGGAACTGCGCAGACAAGCCCGGGAGGATGCCGCGTCTCGTGGGGAAGCCAAGCCTGCCGAGAAGGAGGATCTCCGGAAGGAGGAGCCGAAGAGGGAAACCCCGGCCCCTTCGGTTAAGGAGGAATCCCCCGACCGTGTGGCGGCGGAGGCAGCGAGCACGAAACCGCCTCAGGCGGAACCTTCCACCGGGTCCAAGGCCCAGTTGGGCAACGCCGGGGATTACGCCAGGTTCGGGGGCATCAACACCCCCTGACGGTTGCAACCCAGAAGCGGCATGAGGCTTGCCGATACAGGAGGGAACGAGGATGGAAGAAGGACGCAGAGGCATTGTCATCACGGTGTTCAGCACCGCTTCGGCGGTGGGCAAGACCCTCATTTCCATCAATATGGCTGCGGAGCTTGTCCGGGAGGGCTACCGGGTCTGCCTGGTGGATCTGGATCTCCAGTTCGGCGACGTGGCGAACTATCTCCACCTTGAGGCGGAGTACAGTCTGGCGGATGCCCAGAAAGCCCTCCAGGTGAACATGGACGCCTTCGACGCCCGGCAGTTCCTGACGTTGTATGGCTACGAGGGCTGGAGTTTCCACGTCCTCCCCGCCCCCTTCAAGCTGGAGGAGGCCTATAACACCTCCACCCAGGCGGTGCAGCACATCCTCCAGCAGCTCCAGCTCAACTTCGACTTCGTGGTGGTGGACACCACCTCCGCCTTCAGCGAGATGAACCTGGCGGTGATGGATCTCAGTACCATCATCACCTTCCTGGGGATCGTGGACTTCATCCCCACCATCAAGAACATGAAGATCGGCTGCGATACCATCCACAGCCTGGGCTACGAGGCCAACAAGATCCGCATCGTGCTGAACCGCAGCAACTCCAAGACGAAGATCGACCTGGCGGATGTGGAGCAGCTTTTGGGGGAGCCCTTCTATCACATTCTCCCCAATGCCTTCGAGCCGGCCAGGAAGTCCATCCAGACGGGGGTTCCTCTGGTGTATTCCTCCTCCAATGCCCTGGCCACGGAGCTCAGGACCCTGGTGGAGCGGTACACGAACCGGGTGGTCTCCCATGGGCAAAGCCAGGCGGGGGTCTCCTCCTGGTTCAAGAAGATTTTCAACGGATGAACCGATCCTGCGGAGGTGCTGACAGGTGGATTACCGGGTCATATTGATCGAAAACAACCGGGTGATGCTGGAACGGCTGTCCAGCGTCATCCGAGGAACCAGCGGCTTTGAGCTGGATGCCCGTTACCAGCAGGCGGGAGACGCCCTGGGACAGGGGCAGATGTTTCAGCCGAACCTCATTCTGCTGGATATTGACACGGGCCATAATCTGGCGTTGATCCCGGAGTTTGCGGAGACTTTCCCCGGGGCGGCGATCCTCTGCCTCAGCGGCAACTGGGACGCGGGCAACGCGGCCCAGGTGGTGAAGGCGGGGGCCAAGGGCTATCTCATCAAGCCCTTTTCCAGCCAGGAGTTCCTTGAGGCGGTGCAGACCTTCGGGAAGAGCGGCATGGCCTCATCCTCGGAAACCTTGGCCTTTTTCAGCCCCAAGGGGAAGAGCGGAAAGACCACCCTGGTGGCGAATCTCGCCCTGAGTCTGGCGAGGAAAAGTGGGGATTCGGTGGGGATCATCGACGCGGACTTGCAGTTCGGGGACATGGCGGTGTTCTTCAACCTCTCCCCCCAGAGCACCATTGTGGAGGCGGTGCGGGATATCAAATTCCTCTCTCCCATCAGCCTGAACTCCTATTTCGTGGAGGTTCCGGAGGTGGAGAAGTTGCGGATCCTCTGCGGCACCAAGAAGCCGGACTATGCGGAGCTGGTGGACATCCCTCCCTTCGAGGACGTGGTGCGCATGGCCCAGAGCCTGTTCCGCTACGTGCTCATCGACCTGCCCCCGGGGTTCAACCCCATCTCCGTGTCTGCGGCGGAGATGTCCACCCTGACCTACATGGTGGCCATGATCAGCGGGGGGTTCGAGGTGCAGCACATGAAGCGGGCCATGGAGATCTTCAAGGCGTGGCCCGACTATGAAAGGCGGGTGAAGCCCGTGTTTACCCGGGTGGAGCCCTGCACCGACGAGCAGAGGAAGTGGCTGTCCGGGGAGATGGACTTCCCGGTGGATGCCATCCTGCCCAACGAGTATCTTCTGGTCTCCGCGGCGGCCAACAACGGGCGCATGGCCATGGATGACCGCTCCGGCACGGTCTTCGCCGACAATATCAACCGGCTGGCGGACGAGATCATCGGGCGGCGGCAGCAGACAAGGCGGGCCGTGTCATGATCATCATCACAGCCGTTATCTGCGGCCTCCTGGTCTTTCTGATGTTCGTCTTCTTTCTGGAGTACGCCCGCCGGAACAAGTCGGCGGTGAGCCAGAGGATGCGCTACTATGCCGACGCCGCTCCCCGTCCCGTGGACGTGACGGCTCCCCAGCCCCAGGAGCGCTTTGCGGATTACCTCCTGGGGATGGTGCGGAACCTGGCCAAGGGCATCCAAAACATCCGAAAGGCCGAGAGCCTGGACTTCAAGATGCAGCAGGCGGGGCTTCCCCTCCTGGGTTCGGAGTTCCTGGTGATCGCCGGCCTGGGAGCGCTCTTCGCGGGGGCAGTGACTCTGCTCCTGACCATGCAGCCGTCCTCCGCCGTCTTGGTGGGGATGGTGGCCCTCTTCGGGGAATGGATCTATGTGACCTTCCGCATCAACC
>CAMIWP010000160.1 GCA_946402475.1 uncultured Selenomonadaceae bacterium | reverse complement strand
CAGGGCAAACAGCGCGGAAAATATCACCAAGGACACCATGGGGGAGAATATCCCCAGCAGGATGCCGATGGCAATACCCGTAAACGCGCCATGCCCCAAGGAATCCGAAAAAAAGGCCATGCGGTTCGACACCACCATCGTGCTCAGGATGCCAAAGAGAGGCGTCACAAGGAGAACCGCCAGAAAGGCGTTCTTCATAAAGTCATGGCTCGCCCACTGGAAGGGCAGGAAAACGTCCATGGCGGAATACACGAATTCCATCAAGCAGGTCCTCCTTCCTCCAATGCCTCGCCCGCCAGCATACCGAAGGCCTGCTTCGTGCGGGCATCCCGAAAGACCTGCTTCGGTGTGCCGCTCACGAGAACCCCCTTGTCCATGAGAACCACCTGATCCGCATGTTTCGCCACGAGGCCGAGATCATGAGAGATGAGAAGGATCGCCATGTCCTCCTTCTCCCGCAGTTCCGCCACGATTTCGTAAAAGAGTTCCCTGCCATTCCTGTCCACCCCGGAGACCGGCTCGTCGAGCAGCAGGAGATCCGGCAGAGGATCCAGTGCCAAGGCCAAGAGCACCCGCTGCAATTCTCCCCCGGAAAGAGCACCGAGGCGCCGATCCACCAGATGCTCCGCCTTGACCCGTGCCAGCTGCTCCACCACCATGGGCCGCAATGCCTCCCCGGAACAGAGCCAAACCGGCCGTTTCGACAGGCATGCCATGAAGATGTCCATGACGCTGGTGGGGGCACTGACATCAAAGCGCAGATACTGCGGAACATAGCCAATGACGGGATTTCCCGTATGCTTTCCCTTGGCATCCACATAGTGAAGCTTGCCCGTATGGGGCACTTCCCCCAAAATAGCCCTCAAAAGGGTGCTCTTTCCCGCGCCGTTGGGTCCGATGATTGCCGTAAGCTGCCCGCAGTGGATGTGAAGATCCACATGGGAAAAAATCGTGAGATTCCCGACCTTCACGCCAAAATCCTCAATCTTCGTGCAGCAGAGACCGCTGCAATCCTCGGCGGAAGCGACACGATGATGCAATATAGCCTTGAACAACGACGATTCCTCCCGACGGCCTCAACGACGAAGCCGCAAAAATGCTCGATTTCCAAAAAAAAAGCAGATGCCGGCATACAGGAACAACGCTGCCACAGAGCTCATGGCAACGTCGCCGCCGACGGCGATGCTCCGCAGGAGGCTGCTGGTGTGGGTGAGAGGCAGGCACTCGATCAGCCAGCGCAAGCCATCGGGCAAAGCCCCGGTGGAGAAAAAAGTACCGCAGAGAAAGGACATGGGCAGCAGAACATAGGTATTCACCTGTCCCATCTCCTCGTAGGTTCGGATGACCATGGCCGCCCAAAAGCCGATTTCCGCGAAGATAACGCAATTGAGGACGAGGACGAGAAGGAAGCATGGCGTGATCAGCATCTGCGCGCCAAAGAGGACGGCCAGGACGATGATGATCCCCGAGGAAATCATTCCTCGCAGGACCGCCGCCAGGACCTTGCCGATGAGAAAGGATCGGGGACAGATGGGAGCGATGATGTATTCCTCCAGACTCTTGTGATAAACGCGCTCTGCATGAACGGGTATGACGCTGTTAAAACTGATGTTCATGGAATTAAGCGCCAGGATACCCGGCACCAGAAAATCCAGGTAGGAGCCTCCCCCCACGTCAATGCTCCGCCCAAGGCCCCATCCGAAGGCGATGAGATAAAGCATGGGCGCCACCATGCGGCTCAGGAGGAATTTTCCCAGTCGGCGCTTCAGTACCACCCAGTCCCTCCAAAACACCGTCCAGACATCGTAAAGCATCACAGCCCCTCCCTGCGTCCCGTGAGTTCTATGAAGACATCCTCCAGATTCGTGCGGCGCACGAGGAGCTTTTCCGGCGCATCCATTCGGGCGGCAAAGGCCGCGGCCTCCTCCCGCCGGGAGAAAAAGCGATATTTCCTCTCCCTCCCGTCATCCCACTCCACGGCATGCCGCCCCAACCGACGGCAAAGTTCCGCAGGCTCGCCCATACCCGCCAGCTTTCCCTTGTTCATGATGGCCACACGGTCACAGAGCGCTTCCGCTTCCTCAATGTAATGGGTCGTCAGAAACACCGTGACCCCATCCCGAGCCATCTGCCGGATCAGATCCCAGATGCGCCGTCGAACCTGCGGATCCAATGCCACGGTGGGCTCGTCCAAAAAGAAAATGCGGGGGTGATGGATCAGTGCGCGGACGATGAGCAGCCTTCGCTTCATGCCACCGGAGAGCTGCCTCACTCCGTCGTTCACAACATCGCCGAGTTCCACGTACCGAAGAAGCTCCTCGATGCGTTTCCTGCGCGCTTCGCTTCCCATGTGGTGGAGCCGGGCATGAAGTTCCATATTCTCCCCCACGGTAAGATCCTGATCGAAGTTCACATGCTGGGGAACAACCCCGATGAGTTCCTTGAGCTCCCTCCCATACTGGGAGAGTTCCTTCCCGTCGTAGAGCACCCGTCCCTCCGTGGCCTCCGTCTGCATGGTGAGGACGCGGATCGTCGTGGTCTTTCCCGCCCCGTTCGGCCCGAGCAATCCGAAGATCTCCCCCTCCCCCACGGAAAGGCTGAGCCCGTCCACAGCGGCCTTCCACGTCTTTCGATTCTCCGAATCCTTATGCCAAAAGCGCTTGACCAAGGAATCGATCTCGATCAAGGAACGGCGGTTCATAAGGCAATGATATCCAGATCGTCGGGCACGAAGACATTTCCGCTCTTGAAGTATTCCTTGGCCTCGGCTGTGTAATTCGCCTTCCTGTGCTCCATGTCCTTGTCCTCTGTGTGGTAGAGCACCAGATTCTTTACCCGAAGCTTTTCCGCAATCTCCCCCGCTTCCTTCACCGTGCTGTGGTTCTTCTCGTAGGGCTTGAAGCGCTCCCGGTCCTTGTACTGGCAAAATGCCTCGGAAAGGAGCCACTCCACGCCCTTGGCGTACGGCTCCGCATGATCGTTATAGGGTTCATCCCCCAAGCAGCAAAGACGAAGCCCGTCGGCAAATTCCAAGGCATAGCCGAACTGCTTTGCCTTGGTGGAGAGAATATCGAAAGCCGTGAGCTTCATGCCAAGAAGTTCCATCTCGTCTCCATCCTTTACCTCATGGATGAGAATCCCCTTCCCCATCTGTTCCAGGTCCTTCTTCTTGAGGGTAAGCTTCGTCATGACTTCCAGCATCTCCCTCACCACATCGTGGCAGTAAATATGAAATTGCCCTTCATACTTGCCCTGATTGATCAGGGAAGCCATTTTTCGAATCACCCAGATTACCCCAAGCACATGATCCGTGTGTCCGTGGGTCACAAACATGTGATGAAGCCGCCGATAGTCCATTCCCGCCAGTTCCAATTGCCGCAAGATGGTATTGCCTCCGCCCGCATCCGTAAGAAAACATTCCCCATCCTCCAGTTGGATGAGAAAACACGTGTTATAGCAATTTGTAACCATGGCAGATCCGGTTCCCAACATAATGAGCTCGCGCATGATCATCCCTCCCGAAGATCCTCTACGTCAATATCCCCCGGTATTCAAAAAGCCCTGCCGCGACCTCCCGCAACAGGGCTCCCATCACTTTTCCTTCCAGCGCTCCAGCGCCTCGCGTGCAGCATGCTGTTCCGCTTCTTTCTTGCTTCGGCCGCGTCCCTGACCGAAGACTTTCCCGCCCACCTTCACGCAAAAAAGAAATTCCTTATCGTGATCCGGGCCAATCTCTTCCAAAAGCTCATAACTCGCCTGCTCGGAGTGTTTCTGCACCAGTTCCTGCAGGAGTGTCTTGCAATCCTGCAAAGGCGCGTCTCCCTTCGCTACCATGCGGAACTCTCCCGCAAGCTGACGAAGGACATATTCCCTGGCGGCATCCCATCCCTGATCCAGATACACGGCGCCGATCACCGCTTCAAAAGCATCCTCCAGATTGGAGGCCCGACCGCGCCCTCCTCCCTGCTCCTCTCCCCGTCCCAACAACAAGCAGCTTCCCAGATCCAGTTCCGTGGCCAGCCTCGCCAATGTGGCAGAGCAGACAATGCCGGCCCGCGTCTTGG
>CAMIWP010000159.1 GCA_946402475.1 uncultured Selenomonadaceae bacterium | reverse complement strand
AATCTTTTTTACCGTGGCCGGGGAAATCCTGGACCAGGACAAGGGAGAGGCCACGGATATCTACGCCGTGAATATGGGATTTATCTCCGTAACGCCTCTTCATGCGGATCTCACAAATTATCTGATGCTGGACGCCCAACTGAAAAAATAGACAGGTGTGTGGCATGAGATTTTATGTTATGATATATATTGGAATGGAATTGCGAAACCATCATAAAGGCTTTGCGATGAAGGTTCAATGCGAATGAATGGAGGGCATTGAACCATCATAAAGGCTTTGCGATGAAGGGTCAATGCGAATGAATGGAGGGCATTTCACTATGGATTCAATGATTCGGGACATCAAGCTGGCTCCTTCCGGAAGCGACAAGATCAATTGGGTGAAAAATTTCATGCCGGTCATGGCGGCAATCGACGAGGAGTATTCCAAGACGAAACCCTTCGCGGGCAAGAAGATTGTCATCACCCTGCATTTGGAGGCCAAGACAGCTTATATGGCCCAGGTCTTCCATCATGCCGGGGCAGAGGTCGCCGTTACGGGAAGCAATCCTCTTTCCACTCAGGACGATGTGGCAGCTGCCCTGGCAGAGTCCGGCGTCCACGTCTTTGCCACTCACGGATGCACCCCGGAGGAGTACGACATGTACATCAACAGGGCATTGGATCTTGAGCCGGACTTCGTCATGGATGACGGTGGCGATATGGTACACATGCTCCACACGAAACGCAGGGAACTCCTGCCCAAGATCCTCGGCGGCTCTGAGGAGACGACCACGGGGGTTTTGCGCCTCCGCGCCTTGGAAGAGCAAGGAAAGCTGGAATTTCCCATGATTGCTGCAAATGATGCGTACTGCAAGTATCTTTTTGACAACCGCTACGGAACGGGACAGTCCACCTGGGACGGCATCATGCGGACCACGAATCTCGTCATCGCGGGCAAAACCGTGGTGATCGCGGGTTATGGCTGGTGCGGCAAGGGCGGTGCCATGCGGGCGAAGGGACTGGGAGCCAACGTGGTCATCACGGAAGTGGATCCCATCAAGGCCATTGAGGCGGTGTTCGACGGGTTCCGTGTCATGCCTATGGACGAGGCGGCGAAGATCGGCGACATCTTCCTGACCCTCACCGGAGATAAGGATGTCATCCGAAAGCAGCATTTTGCCGTTATGAAGGATGGAGCCATGATGGCGAATTCCGGTCACTTTGACGTGGAAATCAACATTCCCGAGCTGGAGGAAATGTCCGTCTCCCGCCGCAGGGTGCGCAACAACATCGAGGAATTCAAGCAGGCGGACGGGCGGAAGCTCTACCTTTTGGCAGAGGGCCGCCTTGTGAACTTGGCTGCCGGTGACGGACATCCCGCAGAGATCATGGATCTGTCCTTCGCGGTGCAGTTCTTCTCCGCCCTGCATATCGTTCAGCATCACGGGGAGCTCTCCAAGGGCGTTCACCTGATGCCCGAGGAGATCAACACGAAGATCGCGGAAATGAAGCTTCGTTCCATGGGCATCGCCATCGACGTTCTCACCCCGGAGCAAAGAGCGTATCTTTCCATGGCGTGAGACGGAGGCTGGATGATGAATACGCTGATAAAAAATGCTGTTCTTCTTCTGCCCGACGGAAAAACCAGGCAGGGAGACATCGCCGTTGAAGGGAATCGCATCAAGGCTGTGGGAAAAGTTCCGGAGGATTTTTCCTGGGACAAGACAGTGGACGGCAGCGGAAAGCTTGCCGCTCCTGGATTTGTCAACGGACACACCCACGCTGCCATGACCCTTTTGCGAAGCTATGCGGATGACATGGCGCTCATGGACTGGCTCCAGGATAAGATATGGCCCGCAGAGGATCGGATGACGGAGGAGGATCTCTACTGGGGCACCATGCTGGCCGCCATGGAGATGATCCGCACGGGAACCACGGCCTTTGCGGACATGTACGGACCCTATGTGGATGGCATTGTAAGGGCCACCGTAGACTCCGGGCTGCGGGGAATCCTTGCCCGGGGCATCGTCGCGGTGGCTCCCGGCGCTTACGAGAAGCTGGAGGACAGTGTGCGTCTCTACAAGACCTACCACGGCGCGGAAAACGGACGCATCACCTTCATGTTGAGCCCCCACGCCATCTACACTTGTCCGCCGGAATTCATCGAAAAACTTGCCGATCAGGCGAAGATGTTGGGAGCGGATGTCCACATTCACATGTCGGAAACCCGGGGTGAAGTGGAGGACTGCCTGAAGAACTATGGCAAGCGCCCCTTTGCCCACGTAGAGTCCACGGGGCTCTTTGAGAACGGAACCCTTGCGGCTCATTGCGTCTATCTGGATGATGAGGATCTGGAGATTATCAAAAAGCATGATATTCGTGTCATTCACAATCCCGGCAGCAATTTGAAACTTGCCAGCGGTATCGCTCCCGTGCAGCGCCTCCTAAAAGAAGGTGTTTGTGTCGGATTGGGAACGGATGGCGCTTCCAGCAACAACAATCTCGATATGTTAGAGGAAGTGCGCCTTGCGGCGCTCCTGAGCAAGGTGGAGACCATGGATCCCCAAGCAGTACCGGCCTTTCAAGCGATCCGGATGGGGACGGAATTTGGTGCTCGTGCGGTTGGCCTCAAAGACGTAGGCCGCATAGAGGAAGGCTATAAAGCAGACATCGTGCTCTATTCCATGGACGGCCCGGAGTGGCATCCGTGCCATAACCCCGTGTCCCTTCTGGCCTATTCTGCCAATGCGGGGGCTGTGGACACGGTATTAGTGGACGGAAGGGTTCTCATGGAGAAAAAGCAACTTCTCACCATTGACGAGGAGAAGGTCTACTTCGAAGTGGAACGCTGTTTGAAGCATTTGATAGATGACTAAGATAGAAGGGTATTTTTTTGGAAAAAAAAAGGACATCCCGCAAAAGGTTTGGGAAGAAAGAATCGAAGATCAAGAGCCCCCGAGAGGAACAGCAATATGAGCTCATAGGCATCGCTCTCATGGTCGTGGGTATCCTCTCGGCCTGCGGCATCTTTGGCTTGAATGCCGGCTTTGTGGGTGCCTACTTCGCCAAATTCCTCCAGTACATGTTCGGCATCGGTGCTCTTGTGGCTTCCTGCCTCTTCATGCTCATCGGCCTTCAGTACATCATCAAACATCGGGGGATCATCTACTCTGCCAGATTTTTCGGCATAACGGCTCTCTTCGCCTCCCTGCTGGCCTTTTATCATCACTTCAAAGTAATGCCAGGCGCTGAGATCATGCCTGACAGCCTGCCGGACGGAGGCGGCCTTCTGGGGGGAGGTCTGCTCTTTCTCGTCCGCAAGTTTTTCGGCGTGGATGGGGGCGTTGTAGTCCTAGGGGGCGGGCTGATCGGCTCGGTTCTTCTCTCCACCACATGGTCTTTGGCCAAGGGGATCCTGAAGACCAAAGATAAGGCAGTAAAGGGTACCACCGTTGTAGGATCTGCCCTCGCCGTAACCTACGACAAGGTGGCGGAGGTCAGCGACCGGGTGGAAGAAAAGGTGTCGGAAGCCGTCAGGGAACAGGTTCGTCAGGTGAAACATCGGCGAGCCGCCTACAATCAGGATGCAGATGAACACTTTCGCCAACAGCCGCCCGAAGAGAGGATTCCTCCTGCAAAGATTCCTTCTGCCCCGGAGGAGACAAAGGATGCGGTCCCTTCTGCGGAACAAAGGGACCGCATCCTTGACATCGAAGGGCCTGCGCCCAGAGCCGACGCCTTTCAGAGCAGGGAATTGGAAAAAACTTCAAAGCCATCCTTTACCATCGAATACAGCCGTAGCCAAAGGGAAGGAAGTATGGATCCCGAGGAGATTGAGGAAATGGGAGAGGCCATGGACCTCTCCCTGCCTTCCTTCGACTGCGAGTCTGTGGTGGAGTCTTCTGCCCTTTGCAATGAGAACGGCGAGAACACTTCGTCGCAGCCGCCTGAGCCAAAGCCTTACGAGCTCCCCCAGATTTCCCACATCCTTTCCAAGCGAGCAAAGAAAAAAAATATCGCATTGGAGATGGAAATTGAAGAAAATGCACGTATCCTTGCCAAGACACTGGAGGATTTTCATGTAAAG
>CAMIWP010000158.1 GCA_946402475.1 uncultured Selenomonadaceae bacterium | reverse complement strand
CTTCAACATCATGAACGAAGCCAGCATCAGGCTGAGTGCCATTTTTTTCTCTCGTTTTCGGAATAAGCGTACTCTCTTTCCTAAACTCATTCAACTCCTCCTTTCAGCAGCATCAGAAAACGATTTACGGATTGACACAAGGTCTCTCCATCACGTTCTCGGGGGGTAGTTTCCCACCTTTATCTGAAAAACCACTGTAAAAAGAGGTGTTCCCTCCACTTGGGCTCAAAATTTTCCGTTTCTATCACGTTTCACTGAAAAAAAGGTGAAAGGGTTTGGAGTCCTATAAAACAAGGGATTGCCAATGCATATGACCGACAAACGGTAATAACCGAATGCTATAGTTATGATTCAGAAATAGTATCGTTCTTTTTGGTCAGAATATGGTCTTGGAGCGCATCTTCCGAGGAATTCCCTATTTCGACGCAGTGCCCCTCCAGCCACACTCCCTTCACCGGGACAGCTTTTCGTAGAGCCTTTCCGCGTTCTCCGTGGTACGGGCAGCCACTTCTTCCAAATCCGTCCGCCAAAGCTCCGCCACCTTCTCCGCCACATGGCGCACATAGGCCGGCTCGTTCCGCTTTCCCCGCATGGGCACGGGAGCCATGTAAGGGGAATCCGTTTCCAGCAGTACCATGTCCCTGGGCGCACGGCGGATGATCTCCGGCAGCTTCGCGGCGTTCTTGAAGGTCAGCGGGCCGTCCACGCCGATAAGCCAGCCCATGCGGAAGATCACTTCGGCCATTTCCCAACTGCCGGAAAAACAGTGGAGAACCCCGGAAAGTCCCTTGCCCTCCTGTTTCAATATCCTCAGCAGATCCCCATGGGCCTCCCGGTCATGGATGCAGACGGGCAGATGAAGCTGTCGCGCCAGATCCAGTTGGCAGATGAGGGTTTTCTGCTGTTGCAGGCGTCTTTCCCCGTCCTTCTCCCAGTAATAATCCAGCCCGATCTCGCCGATGGCGACCACCTTGGGGTTCTCCGCCCAATGGGCCAGCTGCCGAAGTTCCGTCTCCTCCAGGTCAAAGGCCTCTTCCGGGTGGATGCCCACGGCAGCGAACAGTCCCTCATGGGCATCGGCCAATTCCGCGACGCGGCGGGAAGACTCCATAGCATCCCCCATGTTGATGATGCGCTTTACGTCCGCCGCTCTCGCCCGGGCAACGGTGTCCGCTATATCATCGGCGAATGTTTCATCGTTCAGGTGGGCATGGGTATCGATCAGCTCCATCAGCGCACCCTGCTTCCCACGGGCATATCCACGTCCAGAAGTTTCAGCTCATCGTCCTTGGACGCCGCCAATACCATGCCGTGAGAGACGATGCCGCGGATCTTCGCGGGCTTCAGATTGATGACCATGACCACATTCTTTCCGATGAGTTCTTCCGGCCGGTAGTGCTGGGCGATCCCGGAAACGATCTCCCGCTCCTCGTCCCCGAGATCCACGGTGAGCTTCAAGAGTTTCTCCGTCTTCGGCACCGGCTCCGCGGCCAGGACTTTGACTACCCTCAGATGGATCTTGGAAAAATCCTCGATGGTGATCTCGGCGGGTTCCTCCTTCGCGTCCTTCCCCTTCTTGGGGATCTTTGCCTCCTTGACGGGCTTTGCCTCTTCCTTCTCCACCTCAATGCGGGGGAAGAGCTGTTCGGGAGCTCCCACTTTCAGATTTCCCGGGGTGCCCCCCCAGGTTTCCGCATCCTCCAGCCGCGCCTCGGAAAATTCCGTGGGAAGGGCAAGCTGCTTCCAGATGCGCTCCGCCGTTTCCGGCATGTAGGGAGAAATGAGGATGCTGATGATGCGCAGGCTCTCCGCAAGGTTATACATGGTATTGGCGAGTTCCTGCCTTTTCCCCTCGTCCTTTGCCAGAATCCAGGGGGCCGTCTCGTCGATGTACTTGTTGGCTCTCCCGATGAAAGCCCACACCCTCTTGACGGCGCTGCTTAACTGCATGGACTCCATCTCTTCCCGATATGCCCTCACGGTCTCGGCGGCGTCCGCCTTCAGGGAGGCATCCGTCTCGCTCTCGCCCACGGGCTCCGTCAGGCTGCCCCCCTGGAACTTTCCGATCATGTTGAGTGTCCGGTGAAGGAGGTTCCCCAGGTCATTGGCCAGATCGGAATTGATGCGGGCAATCAAGGCATCCCTGGAGAAATTTCCGTCCTGCCCCAGCTGGATCTCCCGCAGGAGGAAATAACGGATGGCATCGGCGCTGAATTCCTCGATGAGGGCGATGGGATCCACCACATTCCCCTTGGACTTCGACATCTTGTCCCCATCCACGATGAGCCAACCGTGCCCGTAGATCATCTTGGGCAACGGCAGATCCAGGGCCATGAGAATGCAGGGCCAGATGACGGAATGGAAGCGCACGATCTCCTTCCCCACCAGATGAATGTCCGCCGGCCAGTATTTTTTGAATTTCTCCTCGTCCTCAAGGAAGCCGATGGGTGTGATGTAATTCGTGAGGGCATCGAACCACACGTAGATCACGTGCTTCTCGTCCAAGGGCACGGGAATGCCCCAGTCGAAAGAGGTACGGGAAATGCAGAGATCCTCCAGCCCCTGCTTGATGAAGTTGATCATCTCGTTGCGGCGGGACACGGGCTGGATGAAATCGGGATGTTCCTCAATGTGGGCCAGCACCCTGTCCGCATACTTGGACATCTTGAAGAAATAGGCTTCCTCGGAAACCTCCTGCACCGGGCGGTGGCAATCCGGGCAGCAACCCTTTTCGTCCAGCTGATGCTCGGTCCAATAGCTCTCGCAGGGAGTGCAGTAAAGCCCCCTGTAGGATCCTTTGTATATATCCCCCTTCTCGTAGATGCGACGGAACACTTCCTGCACCACCC
Organism: uncultured Selenomonadaceae bacterium; assembly: GCA_946402475.1. The sequence goes on along the minus strand of CAMIWP010000158.1, from coordinate 1,250 downwards.
GTTGATGCCGCTCGGAAGTGGTACGAAGGAAATCGTCGTTGGATATGTGAAGCTTCTCCCAGAGATTCTGGAAACCCGCCACGATCCGATCCACGTATTCGATGGGCGTGACCCCTGCCTTTTCAGCGCTTTGCTGAATCTTCTGCCCATGCTCATCGGAACCGGTCAAAAAAAAGACCTCATACCCCGCCAAACGCTTGAAACGGGCGATGGCATCAGCAATGGTGGTGCAATAGGCGTGCCCGATATGCAGACTTGCGCTTGGGTAGTAAATGGGGGTCGTGATGTAAAATGAATTTTTCTGTCCCATAAGAATGCCTCCTCATGTATTGGGATCCTGTCGTTTCAAAAGAAGCCCATAGACCTCCCTGCGACTGATGCCGAGTTTCTTCGCCGTCTCCCGCATGGCTTCCTTTCTGTCCCTGCCTTGCGCCAGCAGGGATTCATAGAATTCTGCGGGATCGCCGGTGGTTTCCCGGAAGGGCGGCACGGAATTTCCCGCTCCCTCCACGACAATGACGAACTCTCCCCGGGGGGGATGGTCCTCGTAATAGTCCAAGTGCTCCCCCAGGCTTCCCCTGCGAAACTCTTCGAATTTTTTCGTGAGTTCCCGACAGACAGCCGCCTGCCGTGCCTCCCCGAAAGCCTCCGCCAATCCTCCCAAGGTTTCCTTCAGATGGTGGGGAGCCTCGTAGAAGATAAGCGTTTCCTCCCGCTCCTTCAGCCGTTCCAACCTTTCCCGCCGTTTCTTCGCCGTCCTGGGCAGAAAGCCCGCAAAGGTAAAAGCCGTCGTATCCACCCCGGAACAGATCAGCGCGGACAGCGCCGCGTTTGCCCCGGGAAGAGCCGTGACACGAATGCCCGCCTCTATGGCCAGCGCCGCCAGATGGCTGCCCGGATCGCAGATTCCCGGCAGACCCGCGTCGCTGACGCAAGCCAGGTCCTTGCCGGAGAGCAGATACTCGATGAGTTCCGGCCCCTTCGCGAGCTTGTTGTGCTCATGGTAGCTGGTGAGCCGGGTGTGAATATCGAAATGGGCCAAGAGCTGGCGAGTATGTCTCGTGTCCTCCGCCGCAATGAGTTCCACCTGGGACAGAATGCGGACACAGCGGTAGGTCATGTCCTCCAGGTTGCCGATGGGCGTTGCCGCCAAGTAAAGGATCCCTGTCCCTTCATTCCCCGCACTCATAGATTCGCAAAACTTCCTCCGTATACCTGCCGTCCGGCTCATGCACCACGAGGGGAGGCAG
>CAMIWP010000157.1 GCA_946402475.1 uncultured Selenomonadaceae bacterium | reverse complement strand
CATCCTGGGAGTCTATCTCCATTACGGCAAGGGGTGAGGTTGCAGATCCTCCAGCTTCATGTTCTTATCGAGCTTGATGGTGCTGATGCCGAAATATGCGCATATATGCTCCCGCGTCATGCCCTTATCGAAATCATCGTAAGCAATATGACGGAGAATCCTCCGCCGTTCCGGGATGGCACTGGGGGGAACCGTCACGATCTGCTCCCCCTCCATGGCCTTTTTCGCAATGTAGCTGACCCGAACGGCATCCTCCCGCCAAATACTGTGCAACACCGTCAGGGTCGCAACGATGATAAATCCGGTGACGAAGATTCCGCCCATGCGGAAGATCTTTCCCGCAGGCTCCGAAAAGAGCGGTTCCCAGACTTCGGGAACCCTCAAGATCGCCCCCGCTCCGATGATGAACATGATGGAGGAACTGAACAACGCCCGCCCCGGAAAAGAAGGAGCGCCCATCACCACCAGATTGTTGATGATGGAAAGCCCCAAGAGGAACAGGCCATAGCGAAGCTGCGGATAATCCTGCAGGATCTGTTTCCAAGAGATCCTTCCCCTCAGTGCGCGGATGCGCTTTTTTTCAAGTCCCAGGCGCTCCACGCTCAGAAGGTAGACATAGCTGAGGCCGAGGATGTAGATCAGCGCCTCCTCCACCCCCGCCATGGTATTCTCAAAATGACTCGTGGTCACCTCATCCGACAAGCCGATGGGAAAGAGAATCCCCCTTTCCACCGCCTCTTGAATGGCGAGAGCAAAGAATCCCGTGGTAAAAAAAGAGACGATGATAACGGCAAGAAACCCAAGCAAAACGAGATGACGGCCTCCCCTGCCGCCCGCAGACGGCAGGGAAATCCCTCTGCGGACAGCGGAGGCACGGCAAAGCAGCCGATAGGCGAGCACCAGGGACAGGAGCACGGGGGTCATGTACAGGAGCATCTCAAGGTTCGCCGGGATCTGATTGAGAATGTGAAAAAGCCAGGAACGATCCTCATCGTCCACGATGCGGACAAAGTTCCCCGGCGCGGCGATGCAGATGACGCTCCCGATCAGGGAGCCGACAGCGCCCGTCACCATCCACGAGGAAAGTTTCTTCCGCTTCCATGAGATCCACGCGATGCCGACGGCCAGAAGCGAGGTGGTAACCGTAAGGTTTTCCACGGAACAGGATGCCACCATGCCCAAGGGAAACATCAGAACCGCAAGCCACCACTTGCTCCTGCGAAGATTTCCCGCCAGGGCGAGATTGTAGGGAAGCAAAAAAACGGCGGTCAGAAGTCCCGTCCAGAGATAGACGGCAGAGCCGCAGAGCCAGATGGCAATTTCGCCGAAATGGGAGATCCCAAGCCATGCAAAGGCCCCGAGGAGCGCCAGAAGCTTCGGCTCGGAGGTGAGTTTCGTATCCCTGGTGCAGTGCAGGAACATCACCGCCACCATCGTCGCAAATACAAAGGCGTTGGCGATGTTGAACCAGAATTTCCCCCAGAACATGAATACGAATTGGATGAAAAAGCTCACCAACCGTCCCCCGTGCATCATGTAGTAGCGCTCCAGGGAATAAAGGATATCCCCCATGGACTGCAGATGATCGCCGGTGCGCCAGATAACCCCCGCCAAATAATCATCGCGATAGAGGGGCATCCACGCATTTGCCACGTACATAACGGCAAACCATCCAAAAAGAACGGCCACGCTCATCCATGTATCTTTTTTCAACACGCTCTTCCTCCGCACAAGTGACAGGGCTCCATTGAGCAATCTCTCGACAATTTTAGTATACAACCTTTGCACATTCGCGTCAAAATATGTTTCGTCCCTTTTATTTTTTCATTTTCTCTTTCCGGCGTTGCACATGCAACGCCGCCTGTTCTCCCGAGATGCTATAATGAATCAAACCCACAGCGGAAAGGGGGGAGCTCATGAAGACATCGCAACCGGATTTACGGGATCTTCCTCTGTTCCGGGGACTTTCCCCGGAGGAGGTCGGCACCTTCCTCAAAAACACTTCGGCAATTGCCAAAGGCTATGAGAAGGGTGACTTCGTGCTGAACCACTACGAGCGGAATGCCAACATCGGCATCCTGCTCGACGGGCTGGCTCAGGTGGTCTCAGAGGACAGGTTCGGCAATAAGTTCATCGGGCACAGCTTGGAACGGGGAGCTCTTCTGGGCAGCACATCGGCCATTCTCTCCGAGGAATACAGTCCCTCTGCCATCGAAGCCCTTTCCGATCTGCAGGTTCTCTGGATTCCCTATCGGAACCTCATCGTGGCGGGCCCGAAAATGGGGCGCATCCACGGCGTCGTCATGAAAAACCTTTTGGAAGCCTTCTGCACAAAAAATGTGCGCATGGTGGAGAAGCTGAATCTCCTCTCCCAGAAAACCCTGCGGGAGCGGTTGATCCTCTACCTCCTCCAAAGGGAGAAACGACAAAAAACGGAGACGGTGCAGGTGCCCGGACGCATCCAGCTCGCAAAGGAACTGGAGTGCAATCGGAGCGCCCTGACCAGAGAGATCTCCCTCATGAAACGGGATGGGCTTCTCGCCGTGGAAAAAGACCGAATGCGTCTGTCAAAGGAAAAGCTGTACTGAATTCTCGCCACACGATAAAGGGAGGGAAGCGAATTGGAGAGAAAGGATCTATTCAAGAAACACACCTTGTCACTCTTGGCCGGAGGCTTTGCCGCAGGGCTTCTCGCCTTTGGCACCGGATCGGTGTTCCTGTCGGTCTCCGGCTCCCCTGCGTTCTGCGGCAACTGCCATTCCATGAAGAGCGAGGCGGCAACCTTTGCCCGATCCTCCCACCAGAAGCAGGATTGCACGGAGTGCCATCTCCCCCACCAGAACGCCGTGGCCTACTTCGCGGAGAAGGGCCGCTCCGGCATGGTGGACATGTACCACGAGATCGTCCGGGATTACCCGGCGCACATCAAACTCTCTGAGGATGCCCGCCGGATGGTGAACGAGAACTGCATCCGTTGCCACGGCGCCACCATGGAAGAAGTTCGCGTGTCCATGGAGCGAAATGACACCGGCGGCGATTGCCTCAAATGCCACAGCAGGATCGTGCACGGATCGAACCACTTAGAGGGAGGGATAAAAATTGAGTAAGATGCAGAAATATCTCGTCGGCCTTGCGGCGCTTTGCGTCCTGTTCTTCGGCTTCGTCATCGTGCGCGTCGGCATCGCCCAACCCAACGACATGAAGGTGAAGAAGGCGGAAATCTCCCACGAGAATTATGCCCATTTGGGAAAGATCGCCTACAAGGACGCCTATCCCCTGGAATACAACTCCTACATGAAGAACAGCATGGGAGGAGCCTCTCCCACGGGATACGGCGGCAGCGATCCCGGACTTTCCTATATCCAGATGCAGCCGGAGATCCTGGAGAACTTCAAGGGGTATAAATTCTCCGTCCAGTATGATGTGGCCCGGGGGCATGTCTGGGCAGGCGTCGATCAGCTCAACTCCCAACGCATCCCGCCCCAGAAGGGCAACTGCATCGCCTGCAAGGGGTCTTGGATGTACGACAAATGGTACAAGGAAAGCGGCTGGGAATTCGCCTCCAAGCCCTTCATGGATGCGACTCCCCCCTTTACCGATAAAGATACCATTGAGGGCACCGACCTCTACTTCGGCTGCTCCAGTTGCCACGATCCCGACACCATGGAGCTTCGCGTCTATCAGCAAGGCTTTGTGGATTCCATGGCTCGTCGCGGCATCGATGTGAACAGCGCCCCCCACAACGACAAACGCGCCTACGTCTGCGGACAGTGCCACAACGAGTATTACTTCATGGCGGAGGACGGTCGGGTGAACCACCCCCTGAGCGACGGCTGGGAGCCGGAGGAGCAATTCCAATTTTATCAGTCCGGAAAAGCGGGGAAATTCCAGCAGGATTGGGTGCATCCCGATTCCAAGACCCCCGTGCTCAAGGCGCAGCATCCCGACTTCGAGATCTGGGCCACCAGCGTCCATGCCGATGCCGGTGTGACCTGTGTTGACTGCCATATGCCTTACATGCGCGAGAACGGCCAGAAATACACCTCTCACTGGATGACCAGCCCGCTGAAGACCGTAGAGGAATCCTGTCTCAAGTGCCATG
>CAMIWP010000156.1 GCA_946402475.1 uncultured Selenomonadaceae bacterium | reverse complement strand
ATGCGCTGTTCGCGATGATTTGTATGACGTGTTGGAAAAATTGCGTGATGCTGATGCGGTGGTATTTGGTTCGCCCATTTATTACCGCACTATCACCGGGCAGCTTCACGCATTCTACGAGAGATTCTTCTTCCCTTATATGCAGTACAAGCACGGCTATCCCAACCTTGTGCAAAAGAAGATTCCTACGGCTTGCATTTACACGATGAACGTGAAGGAAGAAGAGATGCTCAGAGATGGCTATCGGGAGTATATGGGGCTTTTTGAGATTTTCCTTGAAAACTATTTTCAAAAGCCGCTGGTTCTTCACTCCTTTAACACATACCAGTTTGATGACTATGACAAATACGTTTGCGAAGTATTCTCCCCAGAAGAAAAGGCAGCATGGCGTGAGATGCATTTCCCCGAAGATTGCAAAAAAGCCTTTGCTATTGGCGAAGAACTCATGGCTAATTCGAAGTGAGATGACAATCTCATGAAAAGTCAATGGTTCTTACGGCTGATACTTGTCATCAGAAAATATCCTAACGGCTATGAGAACATCTTAGAAGTCGGTAAGCACGAAAAGACGGAGGACGCACGTCCTGCATTATCGTCCCGTTTGGAAAATCTTTGCTGTAGTGATTTCCGGTGGTGGAGGATTCGCGGGGATTGTGTCCTATATCGGGCAGTTAGAGCCGAAGGCAGATGTCGTTGAAGGGATAGAAATTTAGTATCAAACTCCGGCGTGTTAAAGAACTCTCCCAAGGGGATGTTCCATAGGTGGTAACATCGAGAGAGATTTTGCATGTGGAAAATTTAGGTTAAGGAATCCCTCTCAAATGACGATATACAAGATAAGATGTTTTGTATTTATCCGGGAATATCAAAGGAGTGACCCATCATGATGATCGGAAAAGGGGAGGGAACGAGTTCCAGCTTTGTCAATTATCAATTGGATGGCAAGGCCGGAAAAGAGAATAACGGTGGAGCAAATGTGAGGGAAGCTATCCGGGGAAAGACGATTGGAGAACGCACCCAAGGTGCGATGGATGTGTCCAAGGGAAGTATTTTCGCTACGGACGCATATCAGGTGGATATCAGCGATAGGGCAAAAAACTGGCTGACCTATGTATCGGGGGCTACGGCTCAAATATCATCATCCGTGGATTCGGGCTGGACAAGGAAGGATGAGCTCGCCGCTTTAGAAAAGAGTATTGGGCAGTTCCAGAGAATGAATGAGAATTACAGGTCAACGGGAAGTCCTGTTGATGCTCAAGAAGAACAGCAGAGGATGGAAGATATTATCTCGAAATTCGCCTCTGGAGACGTTCTTGATGTTTCTGCAAAGGCGAGTGAGAGAGGCATTTCTCTGGCACAGCAGGATTTTGGTCAGGTTCTGAAGACCTCGGCAGGATGGGAGAGTAACACCGTTCCTACATCTATGTACACGCCCGTGACGGAAATTCGGACACAGCATTATCGTTGGACGGAAGAAACTGGCATCGAAGAGACCGTCAGCAAGGAAGAGGAACTTGCCACTGCAAGGGCAGACCTCAGACAGGATCTGGAAAATACGGTCACGAAATCCATTGAGGCTATATTGACACCTTACGACACATACGAAGAGGCGTATGACGCTCTCTATGGGAGGCAAGGAGTTGCCGTATGGTCATCTCTTGATTCGGAGAATATGTCGCGGGTGGAGCGGCTAAAACCCGTTCAAGGAGCGTTTGGTGCTCTTGCCAACCATTTGAACAACTATTTGGAAGAATTTGGAACAGACGACTCTTTTTATTCTACGCTCGAGGGTTCCTTGGATGGACTGTTGGATAAATATGGCGAAAACGATATCGTAAATCAAATTCGCAGAATGATAGCTACTTCTCGGAGCGGTCACACCATTGATACTACAAGTGAAAAATTTGAACAAGAGGTAAAGGATGCCACTGTCGGGACATACGGCAGTACGGACAGGCTGACAGACAACGTCCACGAAAAAAAGACGAAGGGCGAATCGAAAGAGATGAAACCGGGGTTGACGTTCCTTGATATCCAACGCCGCGCGGCAGAAGAGGAAGGGAAGCTGCTGGATGAGCTCTTGGGGAAGGAGCGGGAAAAGAACTTTGAGTCAGCGGGAGATGTACGGAAGGGGCGTAATCCGGAGGGTAAGGATACGGAGTTCACTGACAATCTTCGCCGTGTGGATGAGAGAGCGGAATCGCCTCAGCCGTTTACCTTTGATGCGGAAGACAAAGGCACGTCCACGGTACAACCGAGGGACGGAGTGGAAAGGCTAAAGATCATCCATAGCGCATGGCTCTCCGTTCGTGAGAAACTCATGGAGGGCTTTGAAACAGAAAAACAGGGATACTATGAGAAGTCTTTGGAAGCCTTCACTGCCGTGAACGTTGATATTTTGGCATAGAACGGCACATGAAGCCTCTATGGGCCCGGAATAAATCTTTACGGGAGATGGTAGTATGGGAAAATGGGCGGTCATCTATTCCTCCGTCACGGGGAACACGGAGAAAATCGCCCGGCGGATGGCCGAGGCAGCGGGAGAGGCGGAACTCTTTCCCCTGAAGGATGCGCCGGAGGATCTCTCCGCCTATGAGGTGGTGGCGTTGGGCTACTGGCTGCGGTTGGGCGGACCGGATCCCGGGATGCGCTCCTATCTGCCCCGCATTCGCCGGGGGAGGGTTCTTCTCTTTCAGACCCACGGGACACAGGTAGGCAGCGAGCATTCCGTGACCGCTTTTGCCCGGGCCGCCTGTCTGTTGGGGGAGGATTGCGAGATCCTTGGAACCTTTGCCTGCCGGGGGAAGATCCATCCCGCCCTCATCGAGAAGCGGAAACAGGCGGGGCCGGAGGATCCCCACGGCGGCCCCGCTGCCCTGGAGCGCTGGAAGAGCGCCGCCACCCATCCCGACGAACAGGATCTTCAGGACGCTGCCGACTTTGTGGCCAAGATGAAGCGGAAACTGATGCTTCGGCAGAAATTCCTGGAGAAGAACACCTAGCCCTACCAAAAAACCTCTCCCCAAGGGATGAACTCATCCTGGGGAGAGGTTTTCTGATGTCAGCAGCCCGGCGATTCCGTCCGCCGCTTTTTCCCAAGAAAAGCGGCGGACGCGACGGAAGCCGCGCTCTGTCATTTCCGCCGCAAGGGCGGGATTTCCCAGAAGTTCCCGGAGCCTTGCCGCAAGGTCCCCGCTGTTCCGGGGATCGGCGTAGAGAGCGCCGGGGCCGCATACTTCGGGGATGGAAGCCGCATCCGAGGCGATGACGGGGCAGCCGCAGGCCATGGCCTCCAGAGGCGGCAGGCCGAAGCCCTCGTAGAGGGAGGGGAAGACGAAGCATGCGGCGGCGCTGTAGAGCACGGGGAGATCCTCGTCCTCCACAAAGCCGGTGAAGTGCACGGAGTCCTCGATTCCCAAGGAACGAATCAGGGCATCCAGCCCCATCACCCCGGTCATAAGACCCTCCCGCTTGCCCACGATGACCAGTCCCGTCTTCCTTGTCCCCTCCCGTCGGAACAGGGCGTAGGCTTCCAACATGCGGCGAAGATTTTTGTTGGGCTTCACATTGCCCACAAAGAGGATGTATTCCCCCGGAAGGCCGTAACGCTCCAATACCCGCCGCTTTCTGTCCTCATCCCCGCAGGGACGGTATTTCACCGTGTCCGCCGCGATGGGATGGACGCTGATCTTTTCCTCCGGCACGGCTTCCCAGCGCAGGATCTCGCTGCGGGAGAAGTCGGACACTGTGAGGATGTGGTCGTATCGGTGAGCCGCATTCCAGAAAAAGAGACGAGCGTAGAGCCGCTTGGGGAGGGAGAGCCCTTCTTGCAGGACGAGATGTGCCATGTCGTGAATGGTGACGATCTTTTTCCTGGCCCTCACGGGAAGCAGGGGGGCGTTGTAATGGGGCGCCCAGAAAATGTCGCAGGAAGGAACCCGGCAAGGGACTTCCCATTGCTCCGCCAGGCTGTACATTCCCGCTTCCAAGGGGATGAGCTTTGCCCTCTCGCACTGCCCCAAAAAGATGTCGTCCCGCTCTTCGGGACTCACCAGCAGGGTGAAGCCGTCCTTCGCGCTCTCCGCCACGCCCTGGCCGGGGAGCC
>CAMIWP010000155.1 GCA_946402475.1 uncultured Selenomonadaceae bacterium | reverse complement strand
AGTATTCTACACCTTCCTCAGAAAAAAATCTAGTCTTTTTTATAAAATATTTTCGTCGTCGCCCCATATGCCTTGGCAAACACAGAACTCCCCCTATCTCCGTTACGCTTCGAAAGCTCCTCGAAGCTGCCGTATATCCCAGGTTTCCAACGGACAGGGACAGACCTCCATGACATCGAATCTGCAAGGAACTTGCTCCATCCGATACTGATGCAGATACCATCGGGCTGTTCGAATGATCTTCTGCTGTTTGCGCCAGGTCACGGACTGTCCCGGCGTGCCGCAACGATTGTCGCGTCTTGTCTTTACCTCAACGAATACGACGGTATCCCCCTGACATGCCACAATATCCAACTCCCCACAGGGGACACGATAGTTCCTTGCCAGAATGCGATATCCATGACAGCAGAGATATTCCGCGGCAGCATCTTCTCCCTTTTTTCCCAGTTCCCTTCCTTTCATTCCTCCACCTCACTACATTTGTCTCTTGTCAATAGATTATATCTTAGAAAATCCTTTTGTCAAGGACATATATTTATTTATCCTTTTCAAAAAGACAAATGCAAAAAAATCTCGAAAGCCCCGCAATAAAGCTTTCGAGAAAACCGCATCCGTATTTGCTATGAGGAATTGCTTGTCATCGATGTGATTTCACCCTCTGTCCGTCTTCATCTTCACAACGCTTCCGTCGTGAAGCATGTAAAGATATTGCTCTTGGACGGGCCTTTTCAGGATCTCCGCCACCGCTTCGCCGGACAATTCCATCTGGATGCGGTACGCCTCCCTGATCCGCTCCGGCGTCGTGTCCCGATCCGTCTTGTAGTCCACCAGGATGAGACTTCCTCCTTCCTCCTCAAAGAGCAGATCGATGATGCCCTGGACAAAGATTTCCTCCTCGTGCTCGGCCTCTTGGTAAAAGCGGTTCGCCGGAAGCATGCGGCTAAAGGAAATCTCCCGCCACACCTTCTTTGCCTTTTCGAGACGTTGCCCCAGATGTGAGGCAAAGAACGCCTGCACGTTCTTGATGCGGATCATCTTCAAGTGTTCCGGCAGAAGAAGCTCCTCCTCTACCATTCTCTCCAGTTGCTTCCTGATATCGGCGTAACCCGTGCCCTTTTCGGGATCCACATGCTGCATCACACTGTGCATGAGGGTTCCGTATTCCATGCCGGTGATCCCGCGTTTTTCCTGCAAAAAGCCAGGCCGCTTCCATTCCGCAGAAGGTTCCCGCAGATATCCTGTCCCCCGATCCCTCTCGGCAAAACGACGCTTGATCTCCGTGACGGAGAGCTTCGAGGAAACTTTCTCCAGACCTCGCAGGTCATACTTCCAATCGAGAATACGACGCACGACCTCTCTTCCGGGAGAATCCGGCAGGGCCTCTCCCCTTTCCACCGCCGCCAATATCCCGTCTTTTTCCGGGGACTCCTCCTCTCGCTTCTCCATGTCGGAAGCCCCAAGGAGAACCACTTTCCAATGGGAGTCATCCTTGTAATCCAGAAAGGGCGCCGGCGTTCCTTCCATCCCCGCCCTTTCCCACAGAACCTTTCCTTGCGGATGACGCGCCACCGCCATGGTAATCCAGTCCAAAAAAGAAGTTGCCTCAAAAGACATATGAGCGGGAAGTCGAACGGTTGCATTCCCTTTCCTCCAGCGCAGCAGGCGATCTCGCCACTGCTTCTCATGGGAGACGGTTCCCACGAGGATCAACTGCTCCCTGGCACGGGTCATGGCCACGTAGAGAACACGAAGTTCCTCTGCCTTATTCTCCTGATGGATCTTGGCGGCAATGGCTCTGCGGGCGAACGTGGGATAGCGAAAGGAACCCGCTCCGTCCACACGGTAAGGTCCAAGTCCCAATTCCCGATGCATGAGAAGCTCCGCCCTGGCATCCTGCAAGTTGAACTTCCTCCCCAAGTCCGCCAGCACTACCACGGGGAATTCCAAGCCCTTGCTCTTATGCACGCTCATGATGCGGACAACGTCCTCTTTTTCCCCCAGGGTACGGGCAACGGCAAGATCCGTGTTCATGTCCTGCATCCGCTTCACGAAGCCCAGGAAGCGGAAAAGTCCCCGAAAGTCCGTGGCTTCATACTCTGCGGCTCGATCGATGAGCATGCGAAGATTCGCCTGGCGAAGGAGCCCTCCCGGAAGCCCTCCCACAAAGTCATAGTAACCGGTATCCCGGTAGATCTGCCGAATCAGCTCCGGCACGCTGAGCTCCCGAGATAAATGCCTCCATTGAGAGAGTTTTTCCAGAAAACGGGCGGCTTTCTCTTGCAGGTCGGCCTCCGTCTTCGCTTCAGGCGAAGACGCTGCCAGGAGAGCCCCGTAAAGATCTTCCTCTGCCGCCGCCAAGCGAATCCTCGCCAGATCCTCGTAACCCATGCCCACAATGGGAGATGTGAGCACCGCAGCCAAGGGAATGTCCTGTCTGGCATTTTGCACCACGGAGAGAAGGGCCAGCATGATGCAGATCTCCGTTTCCTCGAAATATCCGGAATCCACCGTCGCATAGGCCGGAATCCCATTTTGCCGCAACACCTCCAGCATCTTATCGGCCTTGCCCTTGACGGAGCGGAGGAGTATGACCATGTCCCTCCAGCACAGGGGACGATATCCCTTCCTCTCTTTGTCAAAGACCAGGCGACCCTCTCCCATGAGCTTATTCAACCGTTGTGCGATCCACCTGGCCTCCAGTTCCGGTCCCTTGAGATTCTCCTGCTCTTCCGCCTCGCCTTCCGATTCTTCTTCCTTTTCGACCTTCCCCTCATCAAACAGGAGGTTCAGTTCTACCGCCTCTCCCAGTATCCTTCCCTGACAGGGCGGATACTCCATCCCGGGATGCAGAGCCGCTGCATCATCGTAGTCCAGTTCCATGGCCTCCTCTGACATCACCTGGGCAAAGACGAAATTGACAGCAGACAGAACCCCGGGGCGACTTCGAAAATTTTGGGCCAGGTCAATGCGAGCATAGGCTTCGCCCATACGGGGATATTCCCGGTACTTTCTCAGGAACAGCTTCGGATCCGCCAAACGAAAGCGATAGATGCTCTGCTTCACATCTCCCACGCAGAAGAGGTTCGGCTTTTCCCGACTCGCCACCAGAGATAGGATGGCTTCCTGCACTCCGTTCGTATCCTGGTACTCATCCACCATCACTGCCCGGAACCTCTGCTGCAATGCCTTTGCGATGTCGGAAGGACAAAGTTCTCCCTCCTGCCTTTCGCAGAGGATCTCCAAAGCGTAGTGCTCCAAATCGTTGAAATCCACCACGGACTTTTGATGCTTTGCGGCAGAAAAGGCCGCCGCAAACTTTCCCGTCAGGGAACAGAGCACTGTCATATCCCCGGCGGCAGCTCTCATGTCCTCCGCCAACTCCTCTTCCGTTTCCTGAAAATATTTTTTCTGGAAATCGGACACGATCTTCTTATAGTGTTCCCTCGGCCCCTTCAACACAAGATCCGCAGCCGCCTTCCGATCTGCATCCTCCTTGCTCATTCTTCCCAGGCGCTCGAAAGCTGCGGAGGAAAATGCCTTCCGCAGGCCTTCCCAATCCTCCGATTCCAAAGCTTTCAGCAAACTCTCCAAAAGTGCCGTATCCGCCGCCACGGTTTTTCCATAGGTATCTGCCCCCAACATCGCAAGGTCGTCCAACACCTGCCGTGCCTCTTCCAAGGCCCCTTCCATCCCCATCCGCATGTCCCGCTGAATGCTCTCATACCACGGTGTGTCCCTGAGACTCGCACCCTCCGGAAGCTTCAGGGCAGCGGGCAAGGATTTCAGCCAATCTTCAGGAAAGGGCTGGCTCATGGAGTAATGGTACAGGCGGAGAACCAATTCATGCAACTTCTCATCTCCGCGTTCATCACCTCCCAGAACATCCGCGAACTCCAGGAAACTCCTCTCCCCCCTTTCGTATTCCTCCTCGAAGAGTTCCTCCAAGACATCCTGCTGCATGAGCCGAAGTTCCTGCTCTCCTCCGATGCGAAATTCGGGATCCAAATCCAAAGCGGAAAAATTTTGCCGGATGAGCTCCTGACAGAAGGAATGCAGGGTGGAGATCGCCGCGCCGGATAAGAGGATCAGCTGTCTTTCCAGTCGCTCCTGCTGCTCCCCGTCCCGTTCCTGCTCCAACTTTTCACGAAGGGCCTTTTCGATTCGAATTCGCATTTCCTCTGCTGCAGCATGGGTGAAAGTCACCACCAGCAGCCGATCC
>CAMIWP010000154.1 GCA_946402475.1 uncultured Selenomonadaceae bacterium | reverse complement strand
GGGAGCATCTCCCACGGCCACGACCTCCTCCGGACGGATGCCCAAATGTCCGCAGAGCACTTCCAATCCACGGGCCTTCGTGATCCCCCTCGGGGACATTTCCAGCCCCGTCACTTCGGAAAACACGGCGGTGAGTCCAAGGTGCGCCAATCTCTCCTTGTTGCGCTGCCTGGAGGAATCGGAACGATGATACAGATTGATCTTTACCACCTCATCCGCATGTTCCTTCACATACCCGACGAGATCCTCCCGACAGTCGCAAACACGCTCGTACATATCCCGATAAACTTCCATCTGAAATCCCGCCATATTCTGTATGTCCGACCTGCGACATACGGACGCTTTTACCGTCAGCAGGTGAATCATCGCCCGTTCTGCCTCGCCGGCCCCCAGGATCTCCAGAGACGCCTCCAATGGAAGCGTCTTCGCAAAAAGGGGCGTCTCCTTGCGAAAATCGTAAACCATGCCCCCGCTGATGACAATGGCATATCTGGTGCTCTCCAATTCCTTGCTGTAATCGGACAGTTCCGCCAGTCCCCGCCCCGTGGCAACTACCACATGAATCCCTCGTTCGGTCAGCTCCCGAATGGCCTCCGCCGTTTCCCTCGGAAATCTCTTCTTGGAATCTAACGTGGTTCCATCCATATCCAAGGCCAGAAGTCGATACCTTTTCCCCATGCAATTACCTCCTGCTTACCGTCAACGGATCCTTCCCTTCCAAACAGCGGTCATGCACCCCACCGTCACGAGAGCGCATCCCAGCCAGAGCGCCCATATCAGCGGTTTCTCACTGACCGTGGCCTGCACGGGCATTTGAGCGAGTTCTGCCTCCGAGGGAAGGATCTCTATGCGGGCTTTCTTCTGGTCCTCGGTCAGCCCCGTCAAGCGGATGCGTTTCTTTCCCTTCAGAACGGAAACGGGTTTCGACGTGCCGCTGTTCCGGGTGACGATGATGGTCGGCTCCACCACGTCTACGATCTCTCCATCGGTCACAGAGATCCTCGCCGTGGCGAGCATGTGCTCCCCATTTCCCTCCGATGCCCGGATCTCCCCATCCTCAAAAATGTAGGCGAACTCCCCATCCATGGCGATCTCGTTGCGCTTCAGCGTCATCTCTCCAATGCCCGCATCCTCCGCCGGAGACGGGGCGATGTATATGTCTCCGCGCCCCCCTCTGTCGATGGCTGGTTCCCTGGCCGCGTCCGTCCCGTTGCTGCGGAGCTTCGTGAGCGCCTTGATCTCCCTGCCGTCCACCCGGTAAACATAGTATTTGGCAGACCCGTCCTCAAGAAATTCCTGACCTTGATAGGTGATCTCATGCCCAAAGATCCGATGGGTTTCCCCCAGGGAAAAGACTTCCGTCACCGATTGGCTCCCACTTCCCGCCAACACCATAGCCGACAAAGCGATTCCCACGCCCACGTGGGCAATCATGCCCCCAAGGCTCAAAGCGCGGTTCTTCCAGCTCTGGATCGAAGCTGCGGAAGCCATCAAGGAAACACCGGAAAGAACCACCGGCAAGATCTCCCTCACGCCCACAGCCAGGGGCAGAGCCACCCCCGCGACGAGAGCCGCCAAGGGCAGATTGCTCTTGGGCAGCAGCTTGCCGACGCCGTAGAAGCGCTGACAGGCCACCGTCATGGCGAGCATCAGGCAGATGGCAAGGGGCATTGTCGTCCGCACGTAGAAGGAAGTATCCATGGCGGCGGGCCTTCCCGCAAGTTGCGTGAGAAGGGGCATGGACATGCCGAGGAATACCACGGCGGCAACAAATACCATGAGGAGCATTCCCAGCAAAAGAAGAAACTCCCTGCTGTTGGAGCCCTCGTACATATTTCCCTTGGGCAGGTCGTTCACCCGCGCCGTCAGCAACGCAAGGCCTCCCAAGAGAATGACGGCATTTGCGACGGTAATGGCGAGACCGATGCTCGTACCGCTGAAGGAGTGAACGGAGAAATCCCCCAAAAGGCCGCTTCTCGTGAGAAAGGTTCCGTAAAGGACCAGGGAAAAAGCGAAGATGGCGGCCAAGTGCGCCATGGGAAGGATCGGCTTCCTCACCCTCGCCCCCTTCAGGAGATGGAGGAAGACCGCCGCGACCAGCCATGGCACCAAGGAGGAATTTTCCACGGGATCCCATCCCCAATACCCTCCCCAGCCCAAAACCTTGTAAGCCCAGTAACCGCCGATAAAGATTCCGGCGCCCAAAAAGGCCCAAGCGGCAAGAGTCCACCGCCGGGCGGGTTCCATCCAATCCGCATCCCCCTTTCTCCGCAGAAGTGCTCCCGCGCTGTAGGCCAAGGGGATCGCAAGCATGGCATAGCCTAAAAAGATGATCGGAGGGTGAACGGCCATCCATGGATCCTGAAGAAGAGGGTTAAGCCCCATCCCATCTTCCACGGCGGCCTCCTGAAGAGCAAAGGGGCTCTTTCCCAGAACGAGGATCGCAATCACGGACTGTAACAACATGTAGATTCCCATGGCGGCCGAATCCATCTGTTTTCCCCGGAGGAGGAGCACCCCCACCGCCGCGTGAAAGAACAGCCAGAGGAGGAAAGAACCCTGCTGTCCCGCCCAAAAGGCGGAAAACTTGTAAACAGTCGGCAGCTCCCTCGATGAATAACCGACAACATAGGCGATGTCAAAACGATCCGCGAAAATGAAGTACATGAGGCAAAGAGCGGTGGCCAAAGAAGCAATCCCGGAAAGGAAAACCAAACGCCCGGCCCATTTGCCCACGGGGGATTCCTTTGAGGAAGCACAAAACAGCACGGCTCCCAAGGACAAAGCCAGCGCAGCGCCGAGAAAAGCATTTCCCATCATAGACGCCAAACACCCCTCTACTGTGATTTTTGCTGCTCATACTTGGAAGGACATTTGATGAGCAGTTTGTCGGCGTGAAATGCCTCTGCTTCCTCACGATACTTCCCGATGGCGACAATGTGGTACGCCTGTTCGAACTGGTCCGGCTTCATCCCATGATATCGCACGGGCATTGTCTCCCCCGTTTCCTCGTCCAGAAGCACGAAAACAAACTCTCCGCCCTCCATGTGAGGCGGAGGAGATGCCTTGTCCAAGAGTCCTTTTACCTGCACATTGGATTTCGACCGACGGGCTTCCCCGATCCCCACGTAGGGCGTCACCGTATCGGAAAAGGTCCAGCCAGCATATCCGACGAATCCCAAAAGGAGCACTGCCAGAAGATATTTACGCATGGGAAACCTCCTTTTCCTCTCCGCAGAGAACCATGCGAAGGTATACCAGCGTACCGTCCGTCAAAGCGAGGAGCAAAGTCCCCAGCATCACGGGATCCATGTCAATGCGGCCGCTCTCGTTGAAGATCGGAGAGGGATGCAGGGAAAAATACAGCCGCGGCAGGATAAACACGAGAAAAGGTACCGTGAGACAGGAAAAAAGCGAGTAAATCGCCGCCGTGCGGGCGCGTTTGCGTTCGTTGGGAACCGCTGCCCTCAAGGTCAGATAGGCCCCGTAGAGCAGAATCAGCACGAAGATCGTCGTCTGCCTGGGATCCCAGTTCCAGTAGGCCCCCCAGGTCAGTTTGCTGAACACCGCTCCGCTTACGGTGGCCAGCAGGACAAAAACGAACCCCACCTTCGCCGAGCGGGCGCTCAGGGCATCCTGCCCCAGATCTCCTTTGCGAAGATACGCCGCAGCCCACCACGCACTCATGAGAAAGGCCAAGACAGACACCCATGCCATGGGAACGTGGAAAAAAACAATCCGCACGAGATTTCCCAGTCCCTCCGCCGGAGGCACTACAAAGAACACCAGAAAGAGGAGCACTGCCGTCAACACGACAATGCTTCCATCCAAAAGACGCTTCATGCCCAAATGCTCCTCCCACAGATTTGCGGCTGCACCGACCTCTCCATCGGCACATCCTTTGGGAAGTCCTTCCCGTAAAACTTCCGATTTATATAGTATACAAAAACCGCGGCGTGCCTGCAACGAAAAATATTGCAGGCACGCCGCAGTTCCTCAATCCTCCATATCCTCCTCATCCCAGTCATCCGGCATTCCCTTGCAGAGAAGCACGGGACAGTAAGCGTGTTTCATCACATACTGGGAAACGGTCCCCGTAAAGAAGGTCTTTAACGTGCTCATGCCCCGGCACCCCATGACGATGAGGTCGCTTTCCTCCTCCTCGGCCACGTAGGTGATGAGTTCCGCCGGATCCCCCATCTCCACCCTGGTATGGGCCCGGATCTCGATGGGGA
>CAMIWP010000153.1 GCA_946402475.1 uncultured Selenomonadaceae bacterium | reverse complement strand
ACAATAAGGGGTACAGCAAAGGAGCTGGCAAGAAATAAATTTTAAGATAGGACAAGTCAAATCTAAAATTTATTTGTGAACAGTTCCTAAGAAGTTTGGGGGGATTCCGCTGTGCACATCGAAGCCAGGAACCTTGTCAAGTCCTTTCGGCGCCGCACCGTTGTGGAACGGGTGTCGCTACGGGTGGAGAAGGGGGAGATCGTCGGGCTTTTGGGACCCAACGGGGCGGGAAAGACCACCACTTTCTACATGATCGTCGGCTTGGAACGTCCCACATCGGGGGAGGTTTTCCTCTCGGATGTCAACATCACAGAGTTGCCCATGCACCGCCGTGCGGCTTTGGGCATCAGTTATCTTGCCCAGGAGGCTTCGATTTTTCGCAAGCTCACCGTGGAGGAGAATATCATGGCCATCTTGGAGGCAACGAAGCTCTCCAAGGCGGAACAGAAGAACAAGTACGAGGAGTTGCTGGAGGAGTTTCACATTGGCCATGTGCGGGATCACAAGGGGACGGAACTCTCCGGCGGCGAGAGGCGCCGGGTGGAGATCGCCCGCTGTCTGGCGTTGGAGCCGCAGTTTATTCTCCTGGACGAGCCCTTTGCCGGGGTGGATCCCCTGGCGGTGGCGGATATACAGGAAATCATCCAATACCTTCGGCAGCGGGGCATGGGGATCCTGATCACGGATCACAACGTCAGGGAGACACTGCAGATCGTGGACCGGGCTTATATCCTGAACAACGGGCAGATTCTTCTGGAAGGGGACAGCAATACCATTGCCAACAGCCCAGTGGCAAAGAAGTTCTACTTGGGGGATAAGTTTACGTTATAGGAGATGTGTCGATGCGTATTCGAATCTTGGACAAATACATTTTCCGGGAAGTCACGCTGACTTTCATCTTCGGAATCTGCGCCTTTTCCGCCGTGTTCATCGGCTCGGGCACCCTGTTTCGCATCGCTCAGTACATCACGGACTATGGCGCCTCCATGGAATCGGTGGTGAAGATCTTTGTGCTGGGCCTGCCCAGCATTGTTATATGGACCTTTCCCATGTCCATGTTGTTGGCTGTACTGCTGACCTTTGGACGGCTGTCCGGCTCCAGCGAGATCACGGCCATGAAATCCTGCGGCATCGGATTTTCCAGGATCGCTGCCCCGGCCATTTTGCTGGGGACGGTGGTGAGCATCTTTTCTATTGCCTTCAACGAGTACGTGGTTCCTTGGGCGAATTCCGCTTACAGCAATGTGCTCTACTATGAGATAGAGCATAATACGACGCCGAGATCCCAGGAGCATATCATCCTGAAGGACATCAAGGACGGCAAGATCCATCAGCTCATCTACGCGAGGCTGTACGACGCAGACCGGCAATCCATGTACGGCGTCACCATGCAGGATTATGACCAGGAGGGTCAGATCGCCCATGTGGAGACTGCGGAGCATGCCGATTGGGACGGGAAGGCGTGGATCCTTCACGACGGGATCCTTTACGATGTGACGGATGGAAAGAACGAGCATAGGATGCGCTTCCAGACGCAGATCTTGCCCATAGAGACGAGTCCCACGGAGATCGTCCGGGAGCAGAAGAAACCGGAGGAGCTCACCATGAAGGAGCTTCGCCAGCAGATCGAGATCATGAAGACCCAGTTCGTAGACACCAACAGGCTGCAGGCGGAGCTTTACCAGCGGGTCACGGTGCCCATGGCAAGCTTGGTCTTCGCTCTTATCGGCGTTCCCTTGGGCCTTCAGCCCACGAGGAACAGCTCTTCCAAGGGCTTTGCCATGAGCGTCGTCATCATCTTCCTGTACTATACGATGATGACCATGTCCAACGCCATTGCACGGGGCGGGATCCTACCCCCTATCTTCGCGGTTTGGATTCCCAATATCATCGGATTCATCGCGGGAATGGTTCTCATTCGAAGAGCTTCCCGGTAAGGAGGAAATGCCCCTTGGGGCGGAAAGGTGGTGCGGCAGACGATGTACGGCGTTTTGCTCATTGTTGTCCTTATCATAACCGGAGGCGTGATCGCCTTTATCGGCGATCGCCTCGGAACAAAGATCGGAAAGAAACGCCTGTCCATCTTCGGCTTGCGGCCGCGCCATACTTCCATTGTAGTCACGATCTTCACGGGCATCTGCATCACGACCCTGACCTTCGGTGTCATGGCGGCTGTTTCCGAGAACGTGCGCACGGCTCTTTTCGGCATGGAGACGCTGAACCGCAATATGAGGGAAACCCGGCAGAAATTGGACAGGGTATCCGAGGATCTGGCGGCAGCTCAAAAGGAACAGGAAGCGGCTTTGGCGGCTCTGGAGAAATCCAAGCAGGATGTGGAAAGCCTGAAGGAGCAGCAGGGGGAACTTGAGAAGGAGTCCCAAAGGCTCCAAGAGGGCAATAAGCTCCTGGCGGAGGAAAAGGAGGAACTCACCCGGCGGAACGACGACCTGGCGATGAAGAACGGGAGCCTGGAGGAATCGAACGCGGCGCTGGCAGAGAGCAATGATGCGCTTTCCGAGAACAATCGGAAGCTGGAACAGCATGCGGCGGATCTTCGCGAGGGACTCATCAACATCCGGGAGGGGGATATTGTCTTTCGCGCCAATGAGGTCATAGCCAGCGGGGTCATTCGAGGGAATCGTCCCGTGGAAGAAATCGCCCAGGATTTCGCCGCGCTGGCAAACCTTGCGACCCGCAACGTATCCGAGCGTTTGGGGATGAACGCCTCGGACGGCGATATCTGGATCTACCAGCCCGAATACGAGGCTGCCCTGGAGGAGATCTCCAAGCGCAAAACGGATTCTGTCGTGCGCATCATGGCGGCGGGGAACCTGGTTCGGGGCGAACCGGTCCGCACCAGCTTGGAGGTTTATCCCAACAGCATCATCTATCAGAAGGATGAGTTCATTCTGGCCCGGGCCTATTCCGTGAATGTGGAGGGGCAGCCGGGCAGCGAGGCGGAGGAGGTTCTGATGGACTTCTTGCGCCAGGTCAATGCGGAGGCGGTGCGCAAGGGCATCCTTTCGGATCCCCTTCGCGGGTCCGTGGGGGTCATGGAGGGCGAACAGTTCTACAGCCTCGTGGATGCTCTGAACCTCCTTCACGGCAACGTGGTGCTCTCTGCCTATGCGCGTTTTGCCACGGATGCCATGGGCCCGTTGCGTCTCAATGTGAAGATGGAGCGACTGGAAGGTGAGCCGTGAGCATGACAGTGGCAGCCATGGATCCCGGAAGGGATAAATGCGGCCTCGCCTTTTTGTCGGAAGACGGGGAGATTCTCTTTCAGAAGGTCATCGAAACGGACCGCATGGAGGAGGAAGTGGCCGATGCGGTTTCTCGCCATAAGGCGGACATCTTTCTTCTGGGAAACGGGACCACCAGCAAGGAGGCGGGGAAACGTATTCGGGCGGCGCTTCCGGAACTTGACTTGCGCGTGGTGGACGAGTATCGCACGACGGAGATGGCGAAGCGGGAATATTGGAAAGCGAATCCCCCGACGGGGTGGAGGCGCTTCCTGCCGACCACTATGCAGGTTCCTCCCGTTCCCGTGGATGATTTTGTCGCGGTGATACTGGCAAGGCGTTATCTGGACAGCAGGAATTGAGGGGAGAGGCAAATGGGGGCAGAGAAGCAGCAGAGGCCGGAGTGGACGGAGTATTTTCTCGACATTGCCAAGGCCGTGGGGCGGAGAGCCACTTGCCTGCGGCGTCGCTACGGGGCGATCATCGTAAAGGACAGGATCATCATCAGCACGGGTTATAACGGTGCCCCAAGAGGGGAAGCCAATTGTATCGACACGGGAATCTGCGAGAGGGAGCGCCTCCACGTCCCCAAGGGGCAGAACTATGAGCTCTGCGTGGCGGTTCATGCGGAGCAGAATGCCATCGTGAACGCAGATCCCATCCGGATGCGGGGAGCGACCATCTACATCGTGGGCTATAACGCCGACGGAACCTTGGCGTCGGGGAAGCCCTGCCTCCTCTGCCGCCGCATGCTCCGCAACGCCCAGCTGGCAAAGGCGGTCTATCTGGAAACCGATGGCAGCGTGGTGGAGTGTCGGCCCGATGAGATACGGGATTAGGGATCGACACGTTCCTTATTTGAGAAATCCACCGGTGATGCTTTCCGGGGTTTGGGCGATGATCTCCGGGGTACCGACGGCAACGATTCTGCCGCCGTCATCACCGCCCAGAGGCCCCATGTCTATGATATAGTCTGCGTTGCGGATGACATCCAGG
>CAMIWP010000152.1 GCA_946402475.1 uncultured Selenomonadaceae bacterium | reverse complement strand
AGGGAAATGAAAGGATATACAATGACGGCACCCGATTGACCGGGAGAATAGCTTCCGTCGGAAGTTCTTATTCCGATGTGTCGAAGATGGGGAACGGGGAATTTTCCAACGTGACCCGACGCATTTTCTCGGATGGCAGCAACGGCATGAAGAGCGCCGCAGACGGTGCCCGGGCTTATGTCGATACCCTGAACTACAGAAGCCAGAACGGGAGTAGTCAGTTCCAGAAGGCCAATGAGTTCGTCAGTCTGCGCTACCTGAAGGATGCTTGATGTGAGTATGTGAGAAACCTGTTGCGCAAATGCGTGGCAGGTTTTTTCTATGGAGAAAACGAGGAAGACAAATAGGAGTGTGGGAAATGCATTATCGCTGGTTTGATGAGGATGAGGACGAGAGACGACGGAAGGGAAGGTTTTCGAGGGAGAAACCGGAGGATGATGCCCCGACCTCTTCGGACGTGAAAAAGCGACTTTCGGGGAGGATGGAGGTCTTTGGCTCCATCATGGCTGCCGGCGTTTTCTTATACGGGTTTGCGGTGTGGGACATTCCCCTCCTGTACCTTTCGGCCGCCTTTCTCCTATATGTGGCCAGTCCCTATGTCCGTCGCCTGGGGGAGCCGACAGGACCTTTTTTGTCAAATCTCCTCCGTGGGTTCAGCATTGTCCTGTTTTTTGGGGCCCTTCTCATGACATTTTTTTAGGATGTTCCAAAAAATTTGTAAAAAAAACGATTTGTCAAAAAAAAATGAAGGAGTATCCCATCATTTGTAGAATTAAATGAGTAAGGAATTGAGCAATGATCAAGTATGAGGATGCGTTGCTTCACCGCAAAATATCCAGGGGGGATTTTGTTATGAGAAAGACAGAATGCTTAGCGATGATTTTGGCAGGCGGACAGGGGAGCCGACTGGGGGCTTTGACGAAAAAGATCGCAAAGCCTGCTGTCCCGTTTGGAGGAAAGTACCGTATTATCGACTTCCCACTCAGTAATTGTGCGAATTCGGGAATCGGCAAGGTGGGTGTCCTCACCCAGTACAAGCCCTTGGAGCTGCATAACTATCTGGGCACCGGCAGCGCATGGGATCTTGACCGGAAGGGGGGCGGAGTCTTCATTCTCCCACCCTATGCAAGGGAGAAGGGGGCAGACTGGTATCGCGGCACGGCAGATGCCATCTATCAGAACTTGAACTTCATCGATCTGACGGATCCTGAGTACGTCCTGATCCTCTCGGGAGATCATATCTACACCATGGATTATTCCTGGATGCTTGAATCCCACAAGATGAACAAGGCGGACGCTACCATCGGCGTCTTCGAGGTTCCTTGGGAGGAAGCTCCCCGTTTTGGCATCATGAACACGGACGATACGGGGCGCATTGAGGAATTCGAGGAAAAGCCGCCGAAACCGAAGAGCAATCTGGCTTCCATGGGTATTTACATTTTCACCAAGAGCATCCTCAAGAAATATCTGGAAGACGATGCGAAGAACGAGACTTCCAGCCATGACTTCGGCAAGGACATCATCCCGAAGATGTTGGCGGATGGGCTGCATCTTCATTCCTATGCCTTTGATGGCTACTGGAAGGACGTGGGAACCATCGAGAGCCTCTGGCAGGCCAACATGGATCTCATTCAGGAGGAACCGCCCTTTGAGCTTCACGGGGAGTGGCGGATCTATTCCTCGAATCCCTCCATGCCGCCCCAGTACGTGGGCCCGGATGCCAAGGTCAGCAAGTCCATGATCACGGAGGGCTCCATGATCCTCGGGGAGGTGACGAATTCCGTGATCTTCTCCGGCGTGAAGATCGGCAAGGGGGCGAAAGTGACGAACTCCGTCATCCTGCCGGATACGGTCATTGGCGAAAACGCCGTGGTGGATTACTCCATCATTGCCCAGAACTGCGAGGTGGCGGCGGGGGCTTCCGTCACGGGTGATCTGGGAGCTATCAAGGTCATCGCCGAGGGTGAGACGGTGAAGGCGGATGCAGAGGGGAAACAGGTCGGCTGATCGCGGAATAGAGTTGAACGGAGTGGTGAAAAGTGAAAACAGTAATGGGGCTTATCAATCTGAATGAGGATAACAGCTTGATCCGCAATCTGGCAGATCGCCGGGCTGTTGAATCGATCCCGTTTGCAGGCCGCTATCGTTTGATAGACTTCGCCCTGTCCAGCATGGTGAATTCCGGCATACTGAACGTGGGGATCATGCTCCCGGATGAGGAACGTTCCGTCTTGGATCATCTTCGTTCCGGTAAGGACTGGGATCTGGCCCGTCGTCATGACGGCCTTTACTACCTGCCCTCCGCGAAGGTAGAGAAAGAAGCCCGTCAGGGAGACTTGAAAAATTTCTATTTCAATCTGGATTTCATCGAGCACAGTTCGCAGAAATACGTGCTCCTCACCAGTGGCAGTTTCATCTATAACATGGATTTCAATAAGATCCTGATGTTCCATCAGAATACCGGTGCGGACATCACCATGGTGTACCATACTGCCCAAGGAGAGGCCACGGGCAAGAATGTGGTCATAGAGACTGCGGAGAACGGCCTGGTGGCAGATATTTCCGAGAAACCGGCAGTTTATGACGGCTCCAAGATCTGCATGGCGATTTATCTCATGGAAAAGGCAGTCTTCGTGGATCTTGTCCGCTCCGCCTATGAGCATGGTGGGCAGGATTTCCTGTTGGACGGTATCATTCGCAAGGCAGAGGAGTACACCATGTACGCCTGCGAGCATGACGGCTATGTGGCCCATGTGGATTCCGAGCAGGCCTATTACAAGGCCAATATGGACATTCTGCACCCAGAGATTTGGGAAGAACTCTTCATGGGAGAGCACGCCGTCTACACGAAGGTGCTGGATGGCGTTCCCGTCCAGTACAAGGAAAATGCCGATGTGAAGAACTCCTTGATCGCCAACGGTTGCATCATTCAGGGAGAGGTGGAGAACAGCATCCTGTTCCGTGGCGTCAAGATCGGCAAGGGCGTCAAGATCAGGAACAGCATCATCATGCAGAAATGCGATGTTCAGGATGGGGCGCTCATTGAAAATGTCATCTGTGACAAGAATGTGCTCATCACAAAGGACAAGTGGCTCAAGGGGGCGCCAAATTATCCCTTGATCGTTGCCAAGAACATGGTAATCTGAGAATCTTAGGATGCGGGAGCAACTGTGAGAGGAAGACCCTCGCGTCTTACATAAGGGCCGTTGTAAAGAGGGCAGGTGTGTCGTATTTGCAACGGCCTTTCTTGCGAATCCCAGGAAAGCCGTATCCTGGCTCCTGGAAAAACAACACGCTGGGGAAGTAAGGGGTGTTTTTTTTGGCAAAAGAAAAAAAGGTAAAAAAGGACAAGGAATTTGAGAAACTGAAGGAAACCTTGAAGAACCGCTTTGTCATGACGGCCCATGTCATGTGGGGCAGGGATCTGGGCGAGCTCACTCCCAACGAGATCTACCAGACGGTTGCCGCGACGGCGAAGCAGTATATTTCCTCGAAGTGGATTAAGACCAACAAGGCGTATATGGAACGTCAGGAGAAGCAAATCTACTATTTCTCCATTGAGTTCCTCATGGGACGCCTCCTAAAAACGAATCTCATCAATCTTGGATTGAAGGATGCCGTGGAGGAAGCTCTGAGCGACCTGAAGATCGATCTCTCAAAGACGTTCGAGGAAGAGCCGGATGCGGGATTGGGCAACGGTGGCCTTGGCCGCCTTGCCGCATGCTTTATCGACTCCTTGGCGGCGCATCGTCTGCCGGGACACGGAAACAGCATCCGCTACCAGTACGGCCTCTTTGAGCAGAAGATCATCCAGGGCAATCAGGTGGAGATCCCCGACAACTGGCTCAAGAACGGTTTTGCCTGGGAGTACCGCAAGCCGGACAAGGCCATCGAGGTCAAGTTCTACGGGAACGCCTACATGAAGGATATGGGGAACGGGGAACTGGAACTGGTTCATGAGCATCCCATGATCGTCATGGCCGTGCCCTACGACGTACCCATTGTGGGTTATCACAACAATACGGTCAACACCCTCCGCCTGTGGAATGCGGAGGTCAATCGGGACTTTTCCGACTACGGGACCCTCACGCAGGATCAGCGCCGGGCAAAAAAGGAGTATCGGGAGTTCGTGGAGAGCATCACGGAGTACCTCTATCCCGATGACAGTTCCTACGAAGGAAAGCGGATGCGCCTGATCCAGGAGTACTTCATGACCTCTGCAGGCGTGCAGAGCATTGTGCGCCATTACCGCAAGTCGGGCATG
>CAMIWP010000151.1 GCA_946402475.1 uncultured Selenomonadaceae bacterium | reverse complement strand
AACTTGGCGGCGAGATGAGCCTCCGCCATGGCCATGCCCACGGCCATGCCCATGCCTGCGCCCAAAGGTCCGGTGGTTGCCTCCACGCCCCGGGTATGTCCATACTCGGGATGGCCCGGCGTAAGGGAACCCTCCTGCCGGAACTGCTTCATGTCCTCCAACGTGAGCCCATAGCCAAAGAAGTGCAACAGGGAATAAAGCAAGGTGGAACCGTGCCCCCCGGACAAAATAAAACGGTCACGATTGGGCCACTGGGGATTCTTCGCCGTGTGATTCATGTGCCTTGCCCAAAGCTCATAGGCCACGGATGCCGCCCCCAAGGGAAGTCCGGGATGACCCGACTTCGCCTTCTGCACGGCATCCGCCGCCAGTACCCGGATCGCGCTTACACAAGTGGTGTCCATATTAGCCAAACCAATCTCCTCCATCCTGTAAACTCCATGTTCGCTGCATAAACGTACCATATCGTTCCTATTCGATTTCCACCGGCAGAAATCCTTTTTTGCAAATGTTTTTCCTCGCCCAAAAAAATTTCCGTAAAAAAAGGGAGGACGCAAATCCTCCCCTCCGGGCAACGCAGCATCGTCACACTTGGCGCGATGCCGCCTCCCTGTGATATTTTCCCTCCGCCGCCAAGAGTTCCTTCGCGGATTCCAGCTGGAGCCTCACCTGTTCATAAGAGGTTCCCCCCAAGGAATTCCGGTTCCTGACGCAGGTTTCCGGACGGATGGCTTCCTTAATATCCTCCCCGAACAAAGGAGACAGTTTCCGAAAATCCTCCGGGGACATATCCGACAGCCAGATGCCCTTCTCAATGCATTCGTGTACCGCTCTTCCCGAAACCGCATGGGCCTGGCGGAAGGGCATGCCCTTCTTCACAAGGTAGTCCGCCAGATCCGTGGCGTTGGAGAAATCCTCCTCCACGGCCCTTTTCGTCACGTCCTCCCGTACCTTCATGCCGCGAATGATACGGGCATAGACGGCGAGGCTGAACTTCACCGTGTCGATGGCATCGAAGATGCCCTCCTTGTCCTCCTGCATATCCTTGTTGTAAGCGAGGGGAAGGCCCTTCACCGTGGTGAGCATGGCCATGAGATGACCGATGACGCGGCCCGTCTTTCCCCTGACCAGTTCCGAAACATCCGGGTTCTTCTTCTGGGGCATCATGGAGGAACCCGTGCAATGGGCATCGTCCAGTTCCACGAAGGAAAATTCCCTGGAACACCAGAGGATCGTCTCCTCGCTGAGACGGGAGAGATGTACCATGAGAATGGAGGCCGCCGACAGGAACTCCATGATGTAGTCCCTGTCACTCACAGCATCAAGGCTGTTGTGATAAATGCTCTCGAAATTGAGCTGCCTCGCCACAAACTCCCTGTCGATGGGAAAGGTCGTCCCCGCCAGTGCTCCGGCCCCCAGCGGCATGATATCCGCCCGTTCATAGACGCCCTGGAACCGGGCAAAGTCCCGCACCAGCATGGCGAAATACGCCATGAGATGATGGGCAAAGAGAATGGGCTGAGCCCGTTGAAGATGGGTGTAACCGGGCATGATGACCTCGCGGTGCTTCTCTGCCGTCTCCACCAGCGCCTGCTGAAGGTCGATGATAAGGCCCTCGATCTCCGCCACCTGACGCCGCACATACATGTGGGTGTCCAGCGCCACTTGATCGTTGCGGCTGCGGGCGGTGTGAAGCCGTCCCCCCGCCTCGCCGACAGCCTCCGTGAGGCGCTTCTCGATGTTCATGTGGATGTCTTCCAAATCCACCGAGAAGCGGAACCTGCCCTCCTCGATCTCCCCCAAGATATCCTCAAGCCCGCGGATGATGCTCTCCTTATCCTCCCGTGAAATGATGCCGCACTTTTCCAGCATGGTGGCGTGAGCGATGGAACCCGCAATGTCCTCGCGATACATCCGCTGGTCAAAGGCTATGGATGCCTGGAACTCATTGATCATCTCATCCGTGGATTTGGAAAACCTTCCCCCCCAAAGTTTCTCGCTCATTTCCCCTGCTTCTCCTGCATGAGGGCGCGCACCTTCAAGGGCAGGCCGAAGAGGTTGATGAAACCGGTGGCATCTGCCTGGTTGTAGACATCATCGTGCTCAAAGGTCACGAACTCCTGATTGTAGAGAGAATAGGGGGATTTGGCGCCGGCGGAGATGATATTGCCCTTGTAGAGTTTGAGTTTCACAGTCCCCGTCACGGTTTCCTGGGTACTGTCCACAAAAGCCGCCAATGCCTCCCGAAGCTGGCAGAACCACATGCCATCGTAAACGAGCTCTCCGTAACGCACCGCCATCTGCTCCTTGTAGTGATAGGTGGCACGGTCAAGGCAGAGATACTCCAGCTCCCGATGAGCGTAGTAGAGGATGCTCCCGCCGGGATTCTCGTAGACACCCCTGGACTTCATGCCCACGAGACGGTTCTCGCAGATGTCCGTGATGCCCACGCCGTTGCGCGCCCCGATCTCATTGAGCTTGGTCAAAAGCTCCACAGCGCCCAATTTCTCGCCGTTCACTGCCACGGGAACCCCCTTCTCGAAGTCCACCGTCACGTACTCCGGCTGATCCGGCGCATCCTCCGGAGCCTTGGAGATCAGGAACATGCTGTTCTTCGGCTCGTTCCAGGGATCTTCCAGATCCGAGCCCTCATGGGAGAGATGCCAGATATTGCGATCCATGCTGTAGGTCTTGTTCTCCGTGGCAACGGGGATGCCGTGCTTCTTCGCGTACTCGATCTCCGCGCTGCGGGAATCCAGATCCCACTCGCGCCAAGGGGCGATGATCCGAATATTGGGAGCCAATGCCTTCACCGTCAGCTCAAAACGGACCTGATCGTTGCCCTTGCCCGTGGCACCGTGCGCAATGGCATCGGCGCCTTCCTGCTTCGCGATCTCCACCAGCTTCTTCGCGATGATGGGCCGGGCAAAGGATGTGCCCAGAAGGTACTTGCCCTCGTAAACAGCCCCTGCCTTGAGCGTGGGCCAAACGTATTCCTCAAGAAATTCCCGCGTGAGATCGGCGATGAACACTTTCGACGCGCCGGACTTCAGCGCCTTGTCATGAACTGCGTCCAGCTCATCTCCCTGACCGATATCGGCGCAGACGGCAATAACCTCGCATCCGTCATAATGCTCCTTGAGCCAGGGAATGATGACGGATGTGTCCAGTCCGCCGGAATACGCCAATACGACCTTGTTTACCTTTGCCATAAAAACATCTCCTTTACACATTGCCCATGGTAAGGGCCAGGATGGCCTTCTGTGTGTGCAGGCGGTTCTCCGCCTCGTCAAATATCACACCGGCATGGGCTTCCAACACTTCCTCGGTGATCTCCTCCCCCCGATAGGCGGGCAGGCAGTGCATGACAATCACCCTCGGATCGGCGTGGGAGAGCAACTCCCTATTGACCTGATACGGAGCGAAGATCTTCTTGCGTTCCTCATGCTCCGCTTCCTGCCCCATGCTGGCCCAGGTATCCGTGACGACGATGTCCGCTCCCTTCACGGCCTCCGCGGGGTCGGTCACAAGAGTGATGGAAGCGCCCGTAAGCCTTGCATCCTCCCTGGCATTTTTCACCACTTCCGCATCCGGCCCATAATCCTTGGGGGTCGCCGCAACAAAGTGCATGCCCGCCTTGGCGCAGCCGTACATGTAGGAATTGGTCATGTTGTTGCCGTCCCCCACATAGGCCATCTTGAGCCCCTTGAGGTTCTTGCCCTTATGTTCCCGGATGGTGAGAAGATCCGTGAGAACCTGGCAGGGATGCAAGAGATCCGTCAGAGCATTGATAACGGGAACATCCGCATACTTCGCCAGTTCCAGCACCCGATCATGCCCATAGGTACGTATCATGATGCCGTCAAGGTAACGGGAGAGAACCCGGGCCGTATCCCTGATGGGCTCCCCCCTCCCCAGCTGCAAATCGCGATTGGAAAGGAACAGTGCCTGTCCCCCCAGCTGGTACATGCCCACCTCAAAGGACACCCGCGTGCGGGTGGAGGACTTCTCAAAGATCATCCCCAGTGTCTTCCCCTTGAGCAGAGGATGCTCTATCCCTGCCTTCTGCTTCGCCTTGAGCTCCGCCGCCAGCGCCAATATCTCCTGCACCTCATCCACGGACAGATCGTGGATGGAAATCATATCCTTTCCCTTCAGCATAAATCTCCCCCTTAGCCTAACAAAACCAACATAGGTATTATAACGCAATTGTTCAAATTTCGCCATAGGCAAAGTATTCTATCGAGTGTTTCGACGAGTCGGGAGAAGATC
>CAMIWP010000150.1 GCA_946402475.1 uncultured Selenomonadaceae bacterium | reverse complement strand
GTCTTGTAGTATTCTCCCCGCTGGAGCATGTTCAGGGTGGACACCTCCACACCGGAGGGACAGGCCCTGTCGCAGCTCTTGCAGTTGGAGCAGAAATCAAGGCTCTCCTCCACATCCTCCTGAGAAAACCGCATGCGGTTATGAGCCGGGCCGACCAGCTTCGGTCCGAGATACTCCCTCGTCGCCTCCATCACCGGGCAGCTGGACATGCAGGAAGTGCAGGACAGGCAGTGGTCTGCCGTGAGCATGGCCTCCGCCTTGTTTTGTATCTTATTCGTTTCGCTCATCCCTCTCCCCCCTTACATCATCGCGGCCTTATAGGCCGATGCCAGTGCCACGCCGTTGCCGGAATGCTCGAAGCAGAAATCATAGCCGCCCAGATTCCGTCCCACCACGTACACGTTGTCGCAGACTGTTTTGCCGCTGTCATCCACGGGACGAAGGTTCTCGTCCGTGCGGATGCCCGTCTTGGCAAAGCCTTGGGGCTTGTCGGAGAAAAGCTGCTCGTTGCTCCAGTTCTCCTCCCCCGGAACGAACCACACCGGCAGGCCGAAGATCATCTCCTTGGGATGCTCAAACTCCCTCATGGTGATGCCGCCGCTGTAAAAGCCCCCCGTGGCGAGAATGAATTTGTCCGCCTCGTAGGTCTTCTCCCTCGCGGCCGCTTGAGCCGCCACCGCCGTGCACCTTCTACCGCTCATCACGGCCCGCAGGACCTTCGTGTCCTCCACGAGGTCAACGCCCAGATCCATCAGGGCCTTGCGGAACAGCTTCTGAAGCCTGAGCCCGTTGACAGACGGCGGCAGGCAGGTGGTCTCAAGGACTTCCGCCCCCAGCTTTCCCTTCAATGCCAGAGCCTTATCCTCCCCGGACGTCCCGAGGATCTGGGGAAGGAGGAACACCGTCCCGGCTCCCGCGTGGGGCTTCAAGGCATCCGCAAGCACCGCCATTCCGGCCTCCCCATCCAGCCAGCGCGCCGCGTCCAAGGTGGTGACATCCCTGCCCCCCACAAGTCCGGCATCCACCGTCACGAGCTCATACCGAAGGTTTTCTCCCAGCAAGGGGCGAAGGTTCTCCCGGATGATTTCCCCGTAGAAATCCTTCAGACCGGCGATGCCGACAATGACCACCTTCTCCTTTCCCCGAAAACTGTCCCCGTTCAGGGAATAGGGAGCAAGACAGGTGGGCTTCAATGTTCCCACCGCCGTGGGGACCATGATCTGCTTGTCCAGGCTTCCGCCGTAGGGAAAGCCGTACTCCCTCGTGAGGTCCAGGAATGTGCTTACCGCCTTTTCCAGGGCCTCCATGCCGATTTTCTTGTAGGGATGGTCCCCGGGCAGCTTCTCGATGCCCTTCCGAGGAGACTCCACAAATCTATGCTCCTCATCGTATCCCAGTACATCTATGACGCCGCTGTTCAGGGAAAGGGATCCGGCTCCCGTGGTGAGAAGCGTCACCTTCCTGCCCTCTTTGGCGCTGATATATGCGGCCATGAGACCGGACAGGCCGCTGCCGATTACGATGGTATCTGAATGCTTCATGCCTTCTTGCCTCCGTCTACATGGAATGAGAGCTCATAAAGCGCCCTTGTCATTTCAATCTCCCTGAGGGTGCGCCCCACGAGAACCGGGCGGATGCCCTTCCAGCGTCCCTGCAGGAATTGTTTCATCTGCCCCAGGGAATCCTTCGCCCCCTCATCGCGGCCGCATTTCGCGAAGACTGCCGCGCTCCTCAGTGCGCAGAAATTCGCCTGGCACGTGCCCATGCCGATGCGGGTGCGGCGGCGGATGTCGTTGATCTGGAAGCTGGAAAGCTCCTTTGCGATCTCCTCCACCTCGGCCAGGGTGACATTCTCGCACTCGCAGACCAATTCCCTCTTCTCCGGCTGGCTCTTGAGGGTCTCCACCACCCTGCCGAACCTCTCTGGGCCGAGACGCGTGGCGGCGAGGCTCGTCCCGTAGGCGGGGAAGTATTTCCTCGCCTCTTTCCTGTCCGCTTCCGCAACCTCCGGCACCAAAGGCTCCTCCGCCGTCCGGCACGGCTTGTCTACATTGAGTTTCTTGCAGATCTGATCGACGATTTTCTCCGCCATGAGCCGGTAGGTGGTGAACTTGCCGCCCACGATGGTCATCATGCCCTTGAGCCCGTCGTCCTTCCCGTGATCCACAATGGCAAAGCCACGGGAGGCGCCGCGCCCCGCCGCGCCTCCGGGAGGCATGTAGAGGGGACGCGAACCGGCAAACGCACGAAGCATCCGATAGTCGCGCAAGTTCTCAAAGGTCTTTTCGCCGATGCTCAAAAGATTTTCCACTTCCTCCCGGGAAGTGCTGGTGTCCTCCGGATCGGGAATGCTCATGGAAGAAGTTCCCAGAATGGTAATCGAGCCGTGGGGAACAAAAATGTCACCGTCAGAGGACTTGTGAAGGCGGTTCACCACATGGCTCGTGATGCGCTGATTGAAGGCCAGGAGCGTTCCCTTGTCCGGCTGCACGCCCACCTCCAGTCCCGCCAGGGCGGCGACCTTTCCGGCCCAGCCTCCCGCCGCGTTCACCAGAATATCGCAGGCAATCTCCTCGATCTCTCCCGTGATGGTGTTGCGCACTTTGACCCCTTGGATTTCCCCGTTCTGTTGCAAGACCCCCACAACCTCCCGGTAGGTCTTGAACCTGCCCCCGTAGCGCTTGGCGGATTCCACGTTCTGCCAGGACATGCGAAACCCGTCGATGGCAGCATCGGGGACGAGATAAGCGGAAACCACATGCTTGGAAAGAAGGGGCTCCATCTGAAAGGCCTGTTCCAAGGTGATGGGCTCGGCCTCGATGCCGCTGTCGGCGCACCCTTTGACCCACTGGGTCTCGTAATCCGGGTCGTCAATGTCCAAGCGGACAAACATACCGCCCGTTGCCTCCACGCAGGACTTGCCGATCTTCCTCAGGATCTGATTCTCGACAATGCACTCCCTCGCGGCTTCCTGATCCTTCACCGCATAGCGTCCGCCGCTGTGCAGCAGGCCATGGTAGCGGGAACTGGCTCCGTTCACCAGATCGCACTTCTCCAAGAGAAGGACATCCACGCCCCTCATCGCAAGATCCCGGAGGATGCCCACACCCGTGGCCCCGCCGCCGATGACAACGACTGTCGCTTTCTCCATCATCCATTCCCCTTTTCCGCTCAATTTCCATTTTCTAAAACATAATCGTTCTTTCAAATTTACACACAATTTATGACATACTGACAGAACGGTCATAACGTGCTATACTCGTACAAGCAATATCATTTCGTGTTCCGAAGGGAACGAAACACTATATTTTGTTCACAGGAATCATCTTACAACAAGATTTCATTCTAGTCAATACGAAATATGATTTTAATTGATTATATTTTCTCGTTTTTATTATTGCCTATCCTTCCGGGAAAAAGTATAATTGTCCTAAGATACCAAAAATGGAGGCCGACTGCCATGACCAGGGAAGATTACATCAAAACGCTCATAAAATCCCACGGCTACACGCTGAAGGATTTTGCCAAGCTCATCCGCATGCCCTACACCACCCTGCTGTCCATCCTGAACGGCTCCATCGGCGGCGCGGCCCTGGACAATGTCCTGAAGATCTGCGGCGCACTGGACATCCGCATAGAGGAACTCAATCAACTGCCTTCGGAAGGCGGGAGTAGCAGGAATCCGGGAGACACAAGGGATGAGATGGACGGTTACCTCCTACAGATCATCCGCTCCCTGCCGCCGGAAAAACGAGTGGCGTTGAAGATCCTCTTGTCCAATCATTAAGTAGAGGACGGAGCAATTGCCGGGATGGCTGGTCAACGTGGCAGATATCCTTTTCTGCCCGTGGGCGATGACTGTATTATTGCCCAAAAATCCGCCGGCCGCGAAAAATTGACAGGTGAGAGGGTTGGTGTGATATAATGGCAAGTAATGCCATGAGGAAAGGGTAGGAAGATAATAAATCATGATGCCCCTTTGACCGGATGCCGTTCCTATACTGGGAGGTGATTGACTTGCGAGCAGAAAATGCAGAGGGAATGCTCACCATTTTCCTTGCCGGTGAGATAGATGCGCAAAATGCCGCAGCAGTCCAAAGGGAGATTAACGCCTGTCTTGAAAGGCGCGGGAATGCGGCTGTGGTGTTTGATGCCAAGGATTTGAGCTATATCTCAAGCGCCGGGCTCAGGGTTCTTTTGGCTGCGCAGAAGGAAGTGGGCAATAGGATTTCCGTTGCACACCTGCGCCCCGAAGTGTTGGAAATCTTCAAAATGGC
>CAMIWP010000149.1 GCA_946402475.1 uncultured Selenomonadaceae bacterium | reverse complement strand
TTTCTCCCTGCAGCTCTTTGTGGACCGCACGGCCATCGAAGCCTTCTTCCAGCACGGAGACGAAGTGGCAAGCCTTTTCGTCTTCCCGGAGAAGAGCATCCTGCCGGAGCTGCGTCTCACCTCCGATGCCCCCATGGAATCCGTCAGCGGACGGGTATGGGAGCTGGACAGCTTCCGATTCCAAGGGCAGTGATGCTTCACAGAGCGTTTGCCAACCGAGCGAATTCCTCTAAGGACAGGGTTTCTCCCCGTCTCGTTCTCTCGATCCCCGCCTTCTCGAAGGCGGGGATCATGTTCTCCTGCGCAAAACCCGCTCCCTTCATGGCATTTGCCAAGGTTTTGCGCCGCTGGCCAAAGGCAGCCTTCACCACCCGAAAGAAAAGCTTTTCGTCCGCGGCGCAGACGGCGGGAACATCCCTCACCCGGCAGGAAATGACCACGGAGTCCACCTCGGGCGCAGGCAGAAAGGATCCCGGGGGCACCTCCATCACGATGCCCGGCAGGGTATAGTACTGCACCACCACGGAAAGAGCGCCGTAATCCTTGCCCCCGGGGCTCGCCGTCATACGCTCCGCGACCTCCTTCTGCACCATGGTCACGATGCGGGTGATGGGCAGCCTTCGCTCCAAAAGGGTCATGAGGATCGGCGTCGTGATATAGTAGGGAAGGTTTGCCACCACCTTGAAGGAACC
This sequence comes from uncultured Selenomonadaceae bacterium, assembly GCA_946402475.1. The sequence continues at coordinate 3,591 of CAMIWP010000149.1, read as the reverse complement.
CTCCCCCATGATCTCCCGGATATCCACCTTGAGAATGTCTCCCGGAACGATGCGGACATTGTCATAGCCCTCGAGGGTATGGGCGAGAACCTCCGGCAACTTCTTATCCAGTTCCACCGCCGTGACATTTGCTCCGGCCTCTGCCAGGCCCTGGGTGAGAGTTCCGATGCCCGGGCCGATCTCCAGCACCCGATCCCCAGGAGAGATCTCCGCCGCGTCCACGATGCCCTCCACAACGGCCCCGTCGATGAGAAAATTCTGTCCCAAGCGCTTGCTGGCGCGAAGATGAAAAGCCTTGAGGATGTGGCTGGTCACGTCCCGACTGGCAATCCTGGGATGGATCTCTCCGCTCATGATGCACTCCCTTCCTCTTCCATGGCCTCCAATGCCTTTCGGAATTCCTCCCGTGTCACCCCGTAATGGTTGAGCCGCCGCAAAAAGGTCTTGGCATTGGCAAACCCCACGCCCAGCATAGCTCCCAGCACCCCTCTGCGACGAGAGGCCTCCGGTGTGCCGCTGAGTCCGTTTGCCACAAGATCGACGTTGGTGAAGATTTCCTTCGGATCCCATTCCACGGTGCGCACCTTTTCCAGAGCCGCCCGAATAGCGGGGGGCTTCGCCTGTTCGATGCCGATGTCGTCGTGATCCGTCGCCGCATCTCTCGGCACAAAGGCATGTTTTGCCTTCGGGAATCGCTTGGCCAGAAAGCGACGGATGCGTTCCCCCGCCGTATCCGGATCCGTCAGGATGATGATCCCCCTTTTCCTGTATGCCTGCTCGATGTCCGCGAGCGCGCGAGGCTTCAGATTGAAGCCCTCCGTGATGATGCAGTCCGCCTCCACGGCCTTGCGGATGGCCACCACATCCATCTTTCCCTCCACCACCAAAACCTCTTTGATCATAAATCCGCCTTTCTTCCTACAAGATCCCGCAGACAGCCTCATAGACCTCCCTGTGGATCGCCTCTATGCTTCGCGGCTCCCCGTCCCGGCTGCATGGAATCCTCTTCCAGCGGTACTTTTCCGCAAGTTCCAGATAGGCCCTGTAGCAACGATGGAGGTACGCTCCATCCCTTTCATGGATGTCCTTTTCCCTCGCCTGCACCTTTGCCCGCATGGCGATGAGCCGATCCGCCGCAGCGGGATCCATATCGAGGAACAAGACCATGTCAGGCACGGGAAGTCCCAGCTTTACGAACTCAAAATCCCAGAGCCATCGGAGGAATTTCTCCCGTTCCTCTCCATCTTCCAACTTCACCGCCTGATGCACCATGTTGGAAGTGGTATAACGATCAGCCAGGATGAGGTCTCCCGCCTCGTAATGTTTCTGCCACTTCATGCGAAAAGAGGCGTAACGATCCACTGCGTAAAAAGTGGCGGCCGCGTAAGCATTCACATCCCCCGCCTTGCCGCCGAAATCCCCCCGGAGGTACATGCGCACGAGAGCAGAGGATTCCGCCCCATAGTCGGGAAAGGTGATGCGATGCACCCTTCTTCCGTCCTCCCGAAGATGTTCATAGAGCCGTTCCGTTTGGGTGGCCTTCCCGGAGCCGTCTCCGGCCTCCACCACGATCAGTTTGCCCATTTCATCACCCGTATCCTGTTCAATTCCAGATCCCTTGGGCCCATGACCTTGAGGCCCAAGCCCTGCATCTCCCGAATGTATGCCGCGCAATCCGCCGTGATCTCCTCCCCGGGGCAAAGGACGGGGATCCCCGGTGGATAGAACATCACCTGCTCCGCAGAGATCCGCCCGATGCTTTCGTCAAAGGAAATCTCCTCCGATGGGAAGAAAAAAGCCTCCCTCGGCGTCATGAGCGCAGGAGGCAGATCGGGCAGACCGCAAGCAGGGATAAAGGGCTCCCCGCCCCGATATCGCTCCGCCATGTCCTCCAGGGCGTCCCGGAGCCGAACGGCCTCCCGTTCCCCATCGGCATAAGAGATAAGAAAAAGAAGGTTGGAGGCATCCGCAAGCTCGCACTGAATCTTATGCACCCGACGGAGATACCTCTCTGCTTCCGGACCGCTCAAGCCCAGCTTCCCCACGGACACCGTGACTTTTGTGACATCCAGTCCCATGCCGGGGGACAACCGCTCCCGGCCAAAAGTGTAGAGGCCCCCCATATCGTTGATGGCCTCCCGGATCCAGCGGGCGAGGGAAACCGCCCGTCCCACCAGTTCCTCGCCCCGCTCCGCCATCTGCAAACGGGCAATGTCCAAGGATGCCAACAGGAGCTGGTTGGGACTGGTGGTCTGAAGGAGACTGGCGGCAGCTCGGAGACGTTCCCCATCCACCCGCCCCTTCCGCGCCAAGAGCAAGGAGCCTTGGGTCATGGCGCCCAAGAGTTTGTGGGTGCTCTGGGCGGCCATATCCGCCCCCGTGTCCATCCCCTGGGGAGGGAGCTCCTTGCTGAACCGCAGATGAGGCCCGTGAGCTTCGTCCAACAACAAGAGCATTCCGTTGGCATGCAGGATCTCCGAGATCCTCCGAAGATCCGATGTCACCCCATAGTAGGTGGGGGAGACCATCGCCAAAGCCTTTGCCTCGGGATGCTCCGCCACGGCCCGTTCCACTCGTTCCGGAAGAATCCCCATGGCAATGCCCAGCTCCCGATCCACCTCCGGCTGCAAAAAGACCGGGCGCGCCCCCACCAGCACCATGCCCCCCCAGAGGGAACGATGAGCATTTCGCGGAAGAAGCACCGTATCCCCCGGGGAAAGGCATGCCATCAGCATGGCGTGAATGGCGCCCGTGGTTCCGTTGACCATGAAATAAGCGGCATCCGCGCCGTAAAGCTCCGCTGCCAGTTCTTGGGCCTCCCGGATGCACCCTGTGGGACCGTGGAGGTCATCCAGTTCCTCCATGAGAGAAACCTCCTCCCTGAGGCCCCTCTCCGTCAGAAGTTCCCGCAGAAGCCCGTGAGCTCCAAGGCCCTGCTTGTGCCCCGGCGTGTGAAAGGCGAGAGCACCGTCCTCCGCATAGGCTTTCATGGCCTCCGCAATAGGGGCCGTGAGATGGGAGTTCTCTCTCATGGCTTCCCCCCCTTGCCCGAGGAAACCATACGGTTCGGAATGCGAAGGTGGACCTTCGTTCCCTTTCCCGGCGCAGAAAGAATCCGGATCTCCGCCCCCACCAGCTTGGCCCGCTCCCGCATGTTCAGGATGCCGAAATGGCTCTGTTGCTCCTCTTCGCCATCTTCCTCCGACAGCCTATCTTCCGCGAGAGCATCCGGGTCAAAGCCCTTGCCTCTGTCTTCCACGAGAATATTGACGGCTGCGGGGGTGAAATGAACCCGAACTTTTGCAACCTTCCCCCCGGAATGATGTGCCACATTGTTGAGGGCCTCCTGGGCGATGCGAAAGGCGGCGATCTCCACATGTTTGGGCAGAGCATACTCCTCCCCTTCCCAATCGTAGTCCGCCGCCACAAGGCCCCGATCTGCAAGATTGCCGCAGAGCTGGTGGATGGCGGGAGCCAGCCCCTGATCGTCCAAGGCCATGGGCCGCATGTCGAAGATGACCTGCCGGACACCGGAGATGCATTCCCGTATGCCCCGCCGAAGCTCTTGGATATTTTGCTTTGCCTCTTCGG